>JBPCMC010000442.1:0-4311 GCA_051002645.1 Thermomicrobiales bacterium | reverse complement strand
ACCGCCTCGCGCGCCCCGTCGAAGAAGTGCTCTACACGGCGATGGAGGATTACGCGGTCGATGTGACGCTCGGTAAGGGACCCTCCGCCCGGACGATGCGCCTCAACCTGCCCCCCTTCACGCTCGTCGGCGCGACGACCCGCCTCGCGCTGCTGACCGCCCCCTTGCGCGACCGATTCGGCGCGATCCACCGGCTCGACTTCTACAACGAGACGGCGATGAATCGCATCATCCGCCGCTCCGCGAAGATCCTCGAACTGAAGTTGGAGGCGAACGGCGGCGCGGAGATCGCCCGCCGCTCGCGTGGCACGCCCCGCATCGCGAACCGGCTCTTGAAGCGTGTGCGCGACTACGCGCAGGTGCGCGCCGACGGCGTCGCGACGGCGGAGGTCGCCCGCAGCGCCCTCGCCATGCTCGACATCGACGACCTCGGTCTGGACGACACCGACCGCCGCGTGCTGACGACGATCGTCGAGAAGTTCGATGGCGGCCCGGTCGGTATCGAGACGATGGCGGCGGCGACGAGCGAGGAGGCGGACACGATCATGGATGTCTACGAGCCGTACCTGATCCAATTGGGTTTCTTGCAGCGCACGCCGCGCGGCAGGATCGCCACTCGGCGCGCCTACCAGCACCTCGGCGTCCCGTACCCAGACCACCTCGCCCAGCAGTCGGCGATCGCGAACTCCTGGCAGTCGTCCCTCCCCGGTCTCGTTGACGAGCCAGACGCCGACGCCGAGCGCTGATCGGCGTCGGGGCCGCGTGGTAGTGGTACACTGCGTTCGTAGGAACGGAGGCCACCGATGGTGAACATGAAAGCCGTGCGCCAACCCCCACCCGACCTGAACGACGACGAGAAACGGCTATGGGAAGAGGAGGAGCGCGCGATGCGCGACCTCCTCGCTAACCTCCCGCCGCCTCCATCGCTTGAGGAACTTGCCCGTCAGCAGAGCGTCCGCATCCCACAGCGTTGGGAAGATCTTATCCCTGACTGGCCAGAAGGTGAATGGGATGGCGAAGACGATTTCGACGCACTCCGCGCGCAGATGCGCGCGAACGAAATCGAAGTCATGCGCAGGAAGCTCGCGGAGACTCCGCCAACAGGCTTAAATCCTGCCGATGATTACGAGACGTTCGAGCGTGAGCACTGGGCAAATCAAATCGCGGCATGGGAGCGAGAGCACGCGAATACATCTGAAAAAGACACAAAGGCGTGAGTGCGATCGTCCTTGACACGAATATTGTCTCGTATCTCTTCAACGACGATACACGAGCGGCTTTGTATCGTCCGCATCTCGACAATGTCGTCATCAACCTCTCGTTTACGACCGTCGCCGAAATGTGGTTCGGTGCGGAACGCGCTGCATGGGGCGACGTGCGCTGTCGTCGCTTAGATATGTTCCTGCGAGACTATGCGGTGATCGAAAGCACACCAGAAATCTGCCGTATCTGGGCGCAGATCACTGCTGCGTGCGAACGTCAAGGGCGGAGAATTCTCCCACCTGATGCGTGGATCGCCGCGTGTGCGCTCCGCTATGAAATCCCGCTCGTTACGCACAATCGCAGAGACTTTGAAGCGGTACCCGATCTCCAGATCATCTCTGAGAATGAGTAATCGCCACGATGGAAACGCCTGACCACGACCCGCCGCTCCGCACCAGCGATTTTTCATACGACCTACCGCCGGAACTGATCGCGCAGGAGCCGCTGGCGGAGCGCGATGCCTCCCGACTGCTGGTGCTGGACCGGCGGACGGGTGCGATCGCGCATGAGCGCTTCCGCAATCTCGGCGCCTATCTGCGGGCCGGCGATTTGCTGGTGATGAACGATTCGCGCGTCCGGCCCGCGCGGGTCTGGGCGGTGAAGCCCTCCGGCGGGCGACTGGAACTGCTCATCCTGCGGCCCACGGCGGACGGCGGCTGGGAAACGCTCGTCAAGCCCGGTCGCCGCGCGCCCGTCGGCACGACGTTCACGCTCACCAATCACGACGGAGAGGTCGGGGAGTCGCCGGTACACGGGGAAGTGTTGGCGAAGGAGCCGGATGGCGTGACACGCATCCGCGTTGATGGCCCGCTCGATTCCGCGCTCGCCCGACTCGGCGAGATGCCGCTACCGCCCTATATCCGTCGCCGCCTGCCCGCGACGGACGCCGAGCGCTACCAGACGACCTATGCGCACATCACCGGCTCCGCCGCCGCGCCGACCGCCGGGCTGCACTTCACGCCCGCCTTGCTTGACGGGTTGCGCGCAAGCGGTATCCGAACGGCGACCGTGACGCTCCATGTCGGCCTCGATACCTTCCGGCCAGTCACCGAGGAGGATCCCACCAGTCACCCGATGCACGCCGAGTGGTACACCGCCAGCGCCGCCACCGCTGCTGCCATCATCGAGACGAAGCGCGCCGGGGGCCGCGTCGTCGCGGTCGGCACGACGAGCGTGCGCGTGCTCGAGAGCGTGGCGGCGACGTCCGGTGGTTGGGAGGAGGCAACAGAGCGCGGCGCGGAGAGGTGGACGCGCCTCTTCATCCGCCCTGGCTACACCTTCCGTGCGGTGGACGCGCTCATTACCAATTTCCACCTGCCGCGCTCGACCTTGCTCATGCTCGTCAGCGCCTTCGCGGGCCGCGAGCACGTCCTTGCCGCCTACGCCGAGGCCGTGCGCGAGCGGTACCACTTCTTCTCCTTCGGCGATGCATGTTTGATGTTTTGAACCACAGAGGCACAGAGGGCACAGAGGAAATACGAAGAGAGAGAAGAGTTTTTCTTTTACTCTCCTCTCTCCTCTGTGCTCTCTGTGCCTCAGTCCCCTTCCGAGAAATATTCCAGCGCCGTGACGCCCGCGCGTTTATGGGCGGAGAGGGAACCGGCATAGGGGGCGCGGAAGGTGCCGGAGGTGGGGGCGACATCGCGGTAGTCGCGGCCAACGGCGACGGTGATGTATTTCAGGCCGGGTACGTTGCCGTTCGTCGGGTCGAAGGGATGCGCAATGTATTGGTCCGCGTCTGACGGATCGGGGAGCAGCACCTCGACCCAGGCGTGCGTGCCGCCCTCGCCGAGCAGGTGGCCGGAGACGTAGCGCGCGGGCAACCCGCAGAGACGGCAGAGCGCGAGCATGATGTGAGCGTAATCCTGGCAGACGCCCCGGCCCGCCGCGAGCGCCGTCGCCGCGGCCGTCCGCACGCCGGTGCTGCCGTACCCGTAAGAGATCGCGCCGTGAACCCAGTCGTTGATGCGCGCCGCCACTGTCATGGGGTCATCACCCGCCGCTGAGAGTGTCTGTGCGATGGTGCGCAGCGCGTCGTCCGGCGTCGTCAGCGCGGTCGGCGCGCGGAGAAGGGCGATCCGCGCGCTATCAGCGGGCACGGTGATCGGGTCGGCGGTGGCGTCCCGCTCGACGATGATCCAGGCGGTGAATTCGATCTCCCGCTCGACATGGGCGACGAAGAGGTTGAGGATCAGGTTGCCGAAATCGTCCCGCTCCCGTTCGATGTCATAGGAAGGCGACGAAACTTCCACCTTGGAGGTGACGAGCCGCTGCCCGCCGTGCCGTTCGGGCGGGACGATCATCAGCCGCTGGCGGAGATCGTGGATCTCGCCGGGGTAGTCGTAGCGCAGCTGCTGATGGATGAGGTATGCCGTCTTGCGGACGTTCGCCCAATCTACGCCGTGATGGTCGATAATCTCGAGCGACCCGATCCGCGTCTCAATCGTGTCGTGCGGCAATCGTTCCACCTTCCGTGTCGCCCACCGCGTTGCTCGTCGCCATCGTCGGCTGGTCCTGCGCCTCACCGGAGACGACATCCGACCAGACGGTCATCTGACGGAAGTTGGCCGCGCCATAGGTCGTCACCATCGCCACGTCCACCGCGTCGCGCCCACGCCCGATCGGGATGCGCCCGATACGCGGCGTATTGAAGCGTGCGTCGAATGCCCACCAGCGGTTGCCGAGATAGACCTCGAACCAGGCGTGGAAGTCCATCGCCGGATAGGGCGGCGGGATGCCGATGTCCGGCATGTAGCCGAAGACGTAGCGCGCCGGAATGTTCAGCGCGCGGCAGAAGGTGACCGCGAGGTGCGCGAAGTCGCGGCAGATGCCGCCGCGCGCCTCGTAGACATCGACGGCGGTGGTCAACCCCGTGCTCTTGAGGCCATAGATGATATGCTCATTGATCCAGTCGCAGACCGCCTGCACGCGCGCCCAGCCCATCGCCGAGCCGCCGAACAATTCCCACGCCGTGTTCGAGAGCGCGTCCGAGAGGCAGTAGCGGCTCGGCAATGTGAAGTGGACGACATCGTCCGGCAACTCCTCGAC
>JBPCMC010000441.1:0-14824 GCA_051002645.1 Thermomicrobiales bacterium | reverse complement strand
GCATCGCTCCGAGCACCGCTGCGCCGCCGCCCATGTCCGTCTTCATCGCGTACATGCCGTCCTGCGTCTTCAGGTCGAGACCGCCGGAGTCGAAGGTGATCGTCTTGCCGACCAGCGCCACCGTCTTGGTCGCCCCACCGCTCGGCTCGTAGACCATCTCGACCAATCGGGGCGGGGCGGCGCTCCCCTTGCCGACGGCGAGGATGCTGTTGTAGCCGCCCGATGCGAGGGCCTTCTCGTCGAGCACCTCGCAGGGGAGGCCGCTCTCGCGGGAGACGCGCTGCGCCCAGGCGGCGATCAAGGGCGGCGTCTTGTCATTCGAGATCGTGTTGATGAGGTCCCGCGCCAGCGCGACACCGGCGGCGATTGCCTGCCCGTGCGCGACGGCACCCTCCGCTACCGGCTCGGACGACCAGAGGGCGACGGACTCGACATCCTTGGCGGTATCGTTGCTGCTCTTGTACTGCGCGAAGCGATAGAGGGCGAGCGTCAATCCCTCAACGACCGCGCCGATTGCGTCGGCGTCCGCGCCCTCCGGCAGCGCGGCGGCGACGGTGCGCGCCCCCTGCTCCTGCGCCCGTTTAATCGCCGCGCCATAGGCTCGGCGGAGCGATTCGCCGCGTAGCGCGGGGTCGCCGCCCTCGCCGAGCCCGGCGAGAATGAGCGTGCGCGTCGGCAGTTTCCCGAAGGTCGGGAGCGCCGCCACCTGCCCCTGCTTGCCCGTGAACCCGGTCGCCTCCAATGCAGACGCCAGTTGCCCGTCGAACTTTTCCGATCCATCCAACCCGGCGGGCACGCCCGCCCCGGCCATCACCGGCAGGATTACCGCATCCGCACTCGCCGTCAGCACATCCCCCGATTGCGTCGTGATCGTCAGCGCCATTGCTTCCTTCCCCTTCATTATCCATCGCTGTTGCCCACATCCGGAGTCTCAGTATGACACAATAGCACTACGTCCGGTACCGGCGATCGAAAGAGGGAAATGATGTATCTCGGGGAGCAACTGCCGAACCCGTCCGATGCGCGGTTGATGCTGTCGGCGCAACTCGGCGTCGCGCATCTCGTCGTGGAGATGGGGCGGGAACTGTACGACGAGAGCGACACGGGCCGCTGGTCGGTGGCGCGCATCCGGTGCCTGCAGGCGCGGGCGACGGCGCACGGGATCGCCGTGGACGTGATCGGCCTGGAGATGGGTTCGCTGCTCGTCGATATTATCCGGGGCAACGCCGAGCAGAGAGACGCGCAACTGGCGGTCATCGCGCACAATATCCGCGCGGCGGGCGAGGCAGGGGTGCCCTGCCTCAAATATGCCCTCCACATGATCGGCATCCCGCGCACGGGGCGGACGACGGGGCGCGGCGGCGCCTTGTATTCCCACTTCGACATCGATGAGGCGACGGATGAGGCGCTGGCCGCGTACACCGGGGCGAGCACCGGCCAGAGCCGGGCGGCGGCAGTCGGGCCGGTCTCGGCGCAAGCGTCATGGGATGCCTTCGCGTATTTCCTTGAGCGGGTCATTCCGGTCGCGGAGGAGTGCGGCGTCTCCCTCGCCTTCCACCCGCAGGACCCGCCCCTGCCCCACGACACCGGCCTGCGCGGCTTCCATCACGTCCTCGGCAGCGTGGATGGCCTGAAGCGATACCTGGATCTATCGCCCAGCAGATACCATGTGATGAACTTCTGCCAGGGGACGGTGGCGGAGATGTGTACCGAGCCCGCCACGCAGGTGCTCGATGCGATCCGCTACTTCGGCGCGCGGGGGAAGATCTTCATGGTCCACTTCCGCAACATCAAAGGCGGCTACCTCCATTTCGATGAGGTCTACCCCGACAACGGCGATGTGGACATGCACCGGGCGCTCCGCGTCTATAAGGAAGTCGGTTACGCCGGCATGATCTGCCCGGATCATGTACCGACCTCGGCGGTGGACCCCGACAAGGAGCGCCAGTTCGCCTTCTGCCTCGGCTATATCAAGGCGCTCATTCAGGTTGTCGAGGCGGAGGCATAAGGCCGGGGAATCCTAACCCCCGGCCCCTTCCCTCGGAGGGAATGGGTGCCTCTCGTGAAGTGCCGTGGCCTTTTCTCTCTACCTCGATATATCGGCGGCTTTCCCCCTTCCCTCCGAGGGAAGGGCGGGCGCCCTCTGGGCAGGAGGGGATTAGGATTCCCCGGCGGCGGCGATGAATATGCCCTGCGCGGAGTGCAAGAACGGTGCGGCGGGAGAGGGGCCGTGTGCTACAATCCGCGCTGCTGTCTCACCGATATCGCACCATCCGCATCGCTGGGGAAGGCGAGAGGAGGCCGATGTGCGCACGACGAATCCATGGAGCCGGGTGGAGGAGATTGTCACCGAGGTGAACCGTTCCGGGACGGCCGGCGTGTCGCTCATCGGGCCGGATGGCGCGGCATGGCACTATCTCGGGGACCGCGTCTTCAATCCGGCGAGCACGCTGAAAATCCCCGTGATGGTGGAGGTCTATCGCAAAATAGACGCGGGTGAACTTCATCTCGATGACCCCTGGACCCTGACGGATGACGAGCGGGTCGGCGGCAGCGGCGTGCTCAATCAGATGCGCTCCGGCGTGGCGCTCACGCTCTACGATCTCATCTATCTGATGATCTCGATCAGCGACAACCTCGCCACCGACGTCCTCATCAATAAAGTCGGCGTCGAGGCGATCAACCGCACGACGGCGGACCTCGGGATGCGGAACTCCCGCCTCGGTGGGACGCTCCGCAGCGCCTTCGCGGGTGCGCCGGAACTAGGGCGCGCGACGCCGAATGACTATGCCGGTGCGATCGCCGCGATCCTGGACGGCAAGGCCGCCTCGGAGGAATCGTGCAAGGCGATGACGGCGATGCTGGAGACGCAACAGAACCGCCGCCGGATCGCGCGCTATTTACCGGCGCCCGTGCCGCTCTCGGAATCGCTCCGCTGGGGCAGCAAAACGGGCACGACGCGCGGCGTCTGCAACGAGGCCGGGTTCATCATCGGCCCGAACGGACGGCTAATTATCGCCGTCTATACCGAGAACTACGCGGATACGAACGTCGCGGAGCAGGTCATCGGGGAAATCGCCCGTGCGGCGATGGCGGATACCGGCGTGGCGGGGCCGTTGTATACCAGTTAGGGTCGTTGGCAGGGTGAAGGAGGAACACGATGCAGTCGAAGGGGTTCGTCGAACGTCCACGTCTTACCCGGCGCGTAGTGCTCGGGGGCTCCGTCGCCGCCGCCTCGGCGGCGATCCTCGCCGCCTGTGGCGGGAACCCGGATAAAGCGACCGATACACCCAAGCCCGTCGCAGCGGGCGCTGCGACCAGTCCAGCCAGCAGCGCGCCGGCGGCGACGAAGGCGGCGGTCCTGCCGACCTCCACGCCGCAGACGAGCGCCGCCACGAACGAGACGCCGGTACCGGGCGGGCGGCTGATCATCGCCGACGATCAGGGCGATCAGCCACTCGATCCGTTCAAGACACCCTGGCATAGCACGGCGCACTTCCTCGTCTTTCGCCACTACATCGTCAAAGCGCCGGACCTCAGTTATGTGCCCGATACCTTCGAATCATGGCAGGCGTCTCCCGACGGCAAAGACGTCACCTTCAAGGTGCGTCAGGGCATCAAGAATACCGACGGCACGGTCGTTGACGCCGCCTCCTTGAAGTTCATCATCGACCGCCTCGTGGACCCGCAACGCAAGGCGCCGGGAGCATCGGCGTTCACCTCGCTGAAGAGCACGACGGTCGTTGACGATTCCACGCTCAAGTTGACGTACGAGCCGGCCTATGCGCCGCTCTATAGCGGGATGGCCGGCAGCGAGGTCTCCTCCAAAGCCGCCGTGGAGAAGTATGGCGACGATTTCACGAACCATCCAATCGGCGCGGGACCGTTTATCGTCAAGGACCAGGTCTCCGGCAACTCGATTGTCTACGACCGTAACCCGGATTACACCCAGCCGCCGCCCTTCTACAAGAATCGCGGCCCGGCCTATTTCGATGGCGTGACGATTAAGGTCATCAAAGAGGAAGCGACGACCTGGGCGGCGCTCAAGGCGGGCGAGGTCCATGTCGCCCATATTCCGACCACCTTCGTCAAGGAAGCGGACACCAATCAGGACATCACCGTCGTCAAGCAGCTCGACACCGGCATCCGTTACCTCGGGATGAACTGCTCCAAGCCGCCGTTCAATGACCCGCTCGTCCGGCAGGCGGTCGCCCACGCAATCGACCGCAATTCGATTGTCCAGAACGCGATGGACGGCTACGGCGAAGTCCTCTACACGCCGCTTGCCGCCGCGATTGCCT
Source organism: Thermomicrobiales bacterium (assembly GCA_051002645.1). Lineage (GTDB taxonomy): Bacteria > Chloroflexota > Chloroflexia > Thermomicrobiales > JALYUS01 > JALYUS01. The sequence continues at coordinate 10,523 of JBPCMC010000441.1, read as the reverse complement.
ATTCCGACAACGAGGGGATGAAGAAGATCTCCTATCCCCTCGATCCCGCGATGGGGAAGGAGAAGTTGAAGCAGGCCGGATACGACGTGACCGGCCCCGTCGCGACGAAGGGCGGCCAGCCGTTCGAGGTCACGCTGCTCCTCAATAACACCGACTTCTTCAAGCGCGCGGGGCAGATCGTCCAATCGCAGTTGAAGGATATCGGCATCAAGATCAACATCCAGATCACCGAGGGTACCGCGCTCACCGACGCGACCGTCGCGGGGACACACCAGATGTTCTTGCAGTTGTACGGTTCGACCGACCCGAGCATCATGTTCTACTTCTTCCACTCCTCGCGCATCAAGGCGACGAACCGTGCCTGGTACTCGTCGCCGGAACTCGATGCGTTGCTCGAACAAGGGCAGTCGGAGCTCGACCCCGCGAAGCAAAAAGACATCTATGAGAAGGTGCAGACGATGGTCGTCCAGGCCGCACCGTGGGTCGTCTTCGGCAACCCGTATGTCTTCTACGGCGTCCGCAAAGAGGTGCGCGGCTTCCAGGTTCACCCCCAGGGAACGTATCTCCTGCATGATGCGTGGATGAAGAAGTAAGGGGAATCTCACCCCCCAGCCCCCTCTCCATTGCGATGGAGAGGGGGAGCAAATGCGAGAAGTGCGGGGAGAGCCAAGGCAGTAAGGGGTAGCGCCGGGGGTAGGGGAATCACGCATGACGATCTACATTCTCAAGCGGGTGTTGGCGGTCATCCCCGTGCTGATTATCATCAGTTTCCTGACGGTCGCGATGCTGCGGCTCGCGCCGGGCGATCCGGCCGCGACGCTCGCCGGGGATACGGCCACGCCCGCGCAGATTCAGGCGATCCGGCATGACCTGCGGCTCGATCGCTCCATCCCGGTCCAGTACGCGCTCTTCGTGCGCGATCTCTTCCATGGCGATCTCGGCCGCTCGCTGAAGAACAATCGCACGGTCGCGGCGGAGTTGCGTACCCGGATGCCCTACACCGCGCAGTTGACGGCGGCGGCGATGCTCTTCGCGATTGTCGTCGGCGTCTCGATTGGCATCATCTCCGCGACGCGGCAGAACTCGATTCTGGACAATATCGTCATGGTCGGTGTCGTGACCGGCTATTCCTTCCCGTCGTTCTGGGCGGGGCTGCTGCTCATTCTCTTCTTCGGCGTCAAGTTGGGGTGGCTCCCGTTCGTCGGCGACGCGGGGCCGAAGAATCTCATCCTGCCCGCCTTGACGCTCGGCTTGCAGCCTGCCGCCGTCCTCGCCCGCCTGACGCGGTCGAGCATGATCGAAGTCGTCCATCTCGATTACATCCGCACGGCGTGGGCGAAGGGGCTGCGGGAGCGCTCGGTCGTCGTGCGCCACGCCCTCAAGAATGCGCTGATCCCGGTGACGACCGTGATTGGCCTGGAGGTCGGCGCGCTGCTCGGTGGCGCGGTGATCACCGAAACGATTTTTAGCTGGCCCGGCCTCGGCACCCTGGCGGTCACGGCGATCAACAGCCGGGATTATCCGATGGTGCAGGGTGTCGTCCTGCTCGCCACCGTCACCTTCGTGATGATCAACTTGATCGTCGATCTCCTCTACGGGTTTTTGGACCCGCGCATCCGGTACGAATAGCGGGTCGCGCCAGCAGGGAAGGGGGGCAATCGCAACGCATGAGTAGCAGCGCAGTCGTTACCGCCGCAGCACAACCGCTCATCAAGCCCGGCAGGAGCCGGGGACTCTATAGCGATGCCCTTCACCGCTTCCGCCGGAACCGCGTCGCGCTCGCCGGGCTGGTCGTCCTCTTCCTGCTGATCCTGATTGCCATCTGCGCCCCCCTCCTCGCGCTGCATGACCCGACACAGTTCTATTTCAACCACAAACTCGAAGGGCCCAGTTCGGTCTTCCCCCTCGGCACCGATAATCTCGGACGGGATGTGTACAGCCGGATGCTCTATGGCTCGCGCATCTCGCTGCCAACGGGCTTGATCGCGGTCGGCATCGCGCTCTTGCTCGGTGTGCCAATCGGGACGGTGGCGGGGTATTTCGGCAAGGCGGTCGATACCATCCTGATGCGCGGCTGCGATGTCATCCTCGCCTTTCCGAGTATCCTCTTCGCGATCTGGCTGATTTCGATTTTTGGGCCGAGCCTGCGCAATGTGATGATCGCGGTCGGGCTCTTCTCGGTGCCGAGTTTCGCCCGCCTCGTGCGCTCGACGATCCTCTCCGCCAAGGAGACGGACTACATCACCGCCGAGCGGGCGCTCGGCGCGGGGACATTCCGCATCCTGACGCGCCATATCCTCCCGAATGTCATCCAGCCGGTGATTATCATCGCCTCCTTGCGCGTCGCGTCCGCGATTCTCGCCGCCGCCGGGCTTTCTTTCCTCGGTCTCGGTGTTCGCCCACCGACGCCGGAGTGGGGCGCGATGCTCAGCGAGGGCCGCTCTTACCTGACGATTGCCTGGTGGGTGACCTTCTTCCCCGGCCTCGCCATCATGATTACCGTCCTCGCGACGAACATGGTCGGCGATGGCCTGCGGGACGCGCTCGATCCGCGTCAGCAGGGGCGGTAGAGAAGCAAGCAGCAAGCAGCAGGCAGCAGGCAGCGGGAGGGATTGCGATGGAGTGGGGATTGGGCGGTTGTGGTGTCTGCTGCGGTCATGATCGTGCCTTCCCGCAGAACCTGACCATCGTTGCCGAGGATGCCGTGGGGCATTACGAGGCGAAGGCCGGCAGCACCTCGTTAATCACGCGCGCCAGTTGCCCGATCTGGTCCCAACTGGTACAGCGTAGCGTCACCTCGCTGAAGCCCATCCGCTCGTAGACGCGCAGGTGCTCGATACACGCGGCGGGCGAGCCGGTAGCCGTCCATTGTGCGACGAAGTCTGTCGGGTAGTCCAGCATGTAGTACGTGTCGAGGAACTGTTTCGATTCCGCCAGCGCGGCGTCCCGGTCCTCGTTCACATTGATATTGTGGTAGAGGTGCGTTTCGATCTTGTCCGGATCGCGGCCCGCTTCCCGTACCTTCGCGCGCACGTCTTCGATCCGCCATGCGACATCCTCCGGGTCGGCGATCGAGGTCTGCCAGCCATCAGCGTGGCGGGCGACGCGCCGGTGCGTCCGCTCGATCACGTCGCGGTTGCCTCGCGCGTTGTTCGCGATCCAGATCGGCGGGCGCGGTTTGGCGGCGGGCTTCGGCTCGATGGTGACATGCGCGAACTGGTAATGCTTCCCCTCGTGTGTCACATCGTCCTCGGTCCAGAGGCGCTTGAGGATCGTGATCCACTCGGTCAGCCGCTCGACGCGCGCCTTGTTGTCCACACCGTACACGGTGTTCTCGATGTCGCCACCCGCCTGCGGGACGATGCCGGTGCAGCCAACCATGATCGTCCGCCCCTCCGCGAGGAGATCGAGGCTCGCCCATTGATACGCGAGCATCACGGGGTCACGGAGCGTGAAACTCGCCATACACGCGGCGCCGAGGCGAACGTGCCGCGTGCGCGCGGCGACCCCGGCGAGGAGCGTGATTGATTCCATTCGCGGCTTGCCAAAGAGACTATCGCCTACCCAGACCGACTGGAATGCGCCCGACTGATCGGCGATCTCCGCCGTCTTCAGCATCTCCTCCGCGCTCGTCGCGCCGAACAGCACGCCCCGGTTCGGCAAGGTCAGTCCGAATTTCATGGTAATCCTCCTGTTTGTATCTGGTAGCGTAGGCGTGCCTGCATCGCGTCACAGGGACACAGGCACAGCGACGCTACCGATGCTACAGCATCTCCACGGCCGGGATGCCGGTCGCGGCGATGGCGCGGTTGAGGATGTTGCCCTCCTCGGCGAGGGCGTTCTTGAGGCGCATCAGTTGCTCGTCCAGCCGCTCGGAGAGTTGGGTGAAGACCTCCCCGGATTGGCGGGTCGGCACGTAATCGGCGCTATCGACGGCGTCGAAGAGGGCATTGAACTTCTCCTGCAACCCGATCGGGAAGAGCATCGGGCTCTTGGATTGCACGTCGATCAGCTCGCGCTCGACGGAGGCGATCTCGTCCTTCAACTCCTGCGCCGCCGCGCGGACCGCCGTCGCTTTATCGTCGCTGCTCTCGCTGAAACGCTGCTCCCACCCCGCCACCTGACTGCGGACGATGCGGATGCGGCCAACAGCGCGCTGCGTCTCCGCCAATCGGTCGCGGATTTGGAGGAGCAGGTCACGCTGCTCGGTCAACTCCTGCTCGGTCGCGGTGATGCGCGGATCGGGGACGATTTCGATCGGCTGCGTCAGCGTCCGGTCGCCAATTGTCAACTCTGCCGTGTACGTGCCGGGCAGGACCATCGGCCCGGCGGCGCGCTCCCAGACATTGAGGTCCGGCGCGTCGAGATTGGGCACGCCGGTGTAGCGCATATCCCAGACAAGGCGATTGACACCCGTCAGCGCCGGGGCGCGCTCGTTCTCGTCGCCATCCTTCGCCGCGCTCGTGTAGGAGCGGATGACTTTGCCTGCGGCATCCTTGATGGTCACGGTTACGTCACTATCTGGCCGCTCTGGGAGGTAGTAGTGGATGACGACACCCTGCGGCGGGTTCGCCCCGGCGTTGACGTATTCCTTGCGCGTCGTGCCGTCCGGTCGCTTGATGGTCGTGTAGGAGACGACGCTCGTCGCGGCGTGGCCGTGGTTGACCATGCCGTCAATCGGCTCGCCACCGAATCCCTGATGGATGCGTACCCGCACGGTTGGGCGCGGTGCGAAGAGGTGGGCTGCGTCGCCATTCATGCCCGCCGCGACCTGCCGGAAGGGCGTCACGTCGTCGAGAACCCAGAAGGCGCGACCATGGGTGGCGACGACCATCTCCGCGTCCTTGATAATCAGGTCGTGGATGGGCACAACGGGGAGATTGCCACTGAGGCGCTGCCAGTTGCCGCCGTCATCATACGAGACGTAGATGCCCGTCTCGGTGCCGCAGTAGAGCAGGCCGCGTTGCGCCGGGTCCTCGCGGATGACGCGCGTGAAGTCGCCCGCTGGGATGCCGTTCGTGATCGCCGTCCACGTCTTGCCGGCGTCGGTCGTCTTGTAGAGATAGGGCGTCGGGTCGTCGCTCTTGTAGCGCGTCGCGGCGACATAGGCGGTGTCCGGGTCATGCGGCGACGGCTCAATAATCGAGATCAGCGCCCACTCCGGCAGATCGGGCGGCGTGACATTCGTCCATGTCGTGCCGTCGTCCTCGGAGCGGTGGACGAGGCCGTCGTCCGAGCCTGCCCAGAAGATGCCCGCCTGATGCGGCGATTCGACGAGCGCGAAAATCGTGCAGTAGACCTCCGCGCCGGTGTTGTCCCGCGTGATCGGGCCGCCGGAGGATTGCAGGCGGCTTGGGTCGTTGCGCGTCAGGTCGGGGCTGATCGGCTCCCACGTCGTGCCGAGGTCGGTGGAGCGGAAGACGCGGTTGCCGGAAACGTAGAGCGTGTTTGGGTCGTGGCGCGAGAAGAAAATCGGGAAGGTCCACTGGAAGCGATATTTCAAATCTACCGCGCCGAGCGCCCAGCCGTAGAGTTCGGGCCAGACGGTGATATTGCGCCGCTGCCCGGTGCGGTGGTTGTAGAGGTGCATCCGGTCGTTGTAGGCGCGCGGACCAATCGGGCCGGAGGCGACGACCAAATCCGGGTCGTCGTGCTTGACGCCGATGTACCCGCTCTCGCCGCCGCCCGGCTCGAACCAGTCCCGCTCGTGGATCGCCCCCTCGACGGACATACTCGGCACGGAGATCGCCGTGTTGTCCTGCTGCGAGCCGTAGACGCGGTAGGGGAAGCGGTCGTCCGTCGTGACGTGATAGAGCTGCGCGGTCGGCTGGTTGTAGAGTGTGGACCACGACGCGCCGCCGGTGTAGGTGACGCACGCGCCGCCGTCGTCGCCTTTAAGCATGATCTGCGTGTTGTGCGGGTTGATCCAGAGGGCGTGCTCGTCGCCATGCTGCGACGGGTACTGGGTGAAGTTCTTGCCGCCGTCCGTGGACTTCCAGACGGCGTAATCGAGCCCCCAGACCGTCTCCGCGTCCTGCGGATCGGCGATCAGGTGGCAGTAATACCAGGCGCGGGTGCGCAGGAAGGGCGCGTCGTTGACCCGCTCCCACCGCTCGCCGCCGTCATCGGTGCGGAAGAGGCCGCCATCCTCCGCTTCGACGATTGCCCAGACGCGGTCGCCCGTCGCGGCGCAGGCGAGGCCGATCTTGCCGAGTACACCCGTCGGCAGGCCGGGCTTGCGCGTCAGTTCCGTCCAGGTATCGCCGCTATCGGTCGTCTTCCAGATGCCGGAGTCCTCGCCGCCGCTGATCAGTTGATGCGGGTAGCGTTGCGCCTGCCAGATCGCCGCGTAGAGGATGCGCGGGTTATTCGGATCCATCGCGATGTCGTGTGAGCCCGCCCGGTCGCTCTTGCGCAGCACGAGGTCCCACGTCTCGCCGCCATCTTTCGAGCGGTAGACGCCGCGCTCCGCGCTTGGCCCCCAGGCATGGCCGAACGCCGCGACGTAGACGATCTCCGGGTTCTTCGGGTGGATGCAGATTTTGCCGATGTGACGGGTCGCGGCGAGGCCCATATTTCGCCACGTCTTGCCGCCGTCGGTGGATTTATAGACGCCGTCGCCGTGCGAGACATTGCCGCGAATCGTCGCCTCGCCCGTCCCCGCGTAGATGATATTCGGATCCGACTCCGAAACAGCGATGGCGCCGACCGCCGCCGTCGTGAAAAAGTCGTCCGAGACGTTCCGCCAGGTCGTGCCGCCGTCGTTCGTCTTCCAGACGCCGCCCGCGCACGCGCCGTGGTAATAGGTCATCGGGTCCGACACATCGCCCGCCACCGCCACGCACCGCCCGCCCCGATGCGGCCCGATGCACCGCCATTCGAGCCATGCTAATAGACTGTCTTGTACGCCCTTCGAAGAAGATTGTGCTACTACACTCACGGGAAACTCCCTTCTGGTCTACATTGATCCCTGTAAGGACTTCTAGCCCTTGTATCAAGCCCCGTCAATACCAGTAAGCGGCTTGATTGACTTCGCGTTCAAGTCCACACTAGAATGACGCAGCCATTACATCATTTGCATACGGTTGTATCGTCTAACGTGACATGGAGAGTGTTCGTGAAATTGAACATCAAAGCATATGGTGTGTTTCTCCTTGTAATCGTCCTCTTCAATGCACTCCTCTTTGCGCTCGGAAAGATTTTCGGCATTTATGCGCTTCTCGGATATATTCTTCTGGCACCATTTTACATGGTTGTAGTGGTGAAACGGGCTCGGCGGAAACAGGAAGCGGCGAAGCAGGCGCTAGCGGAGTGGCATTTGGTCTATCTGGTTCTGACAGAGGATCAGTACGGGCACCGGCGCTACAATACCTTAGTGACTCATAACACGAATCGAATGCCTGATGCATCTGAACGTGTCATCATCGGCCCCGCCATCGTCGGAAATGACGCTATGTGGTACACGACCGACGCGGCAGCTTTGTTCGGGATGATCAGCAAATATCATATTGATCCATACGACGCCGGAACATGGGATGGGGTCTGGCCCAGACTCGGTGACCGCGTTCCTGTGTACTTCCCATGAAATCCAAAACTGGCACGCGAATGCTCAACTCAGTCTGCATGGGGCTGGAAGGGGTGATATTCGGTCGCCAAATATCCGAGACCTCTCCCTTGCGCGATGGCCACAACAGACTCGCCGGACGGGGTTGAGCGAAGCAATCGCCATCCTTGCACGGCACTCTTGCCATGCTCGCGGTAGGTCGTTGCCACTACATCGAAGGCATCGCTCATATCGCTATACGTATCAATGAGGAATGCCGCTTCCTCATCCCATAATTCATAGATTGTCACAAACTGCCTCCTCACAGCGAAGCAACTATAACTCGATGCGTTCCTCGACTTTCGCGTCGTCGATGGTGAAGCCGAGGCCGGGCGCGGTTGGCAGGGCGATGACGCCGCGTTCGGGTCGCATCATCTCTGTGTGGAAGTATTGCTTCCCCGGCTGGTTGCGCGGCAGATACTCCGCCATCGGGAAGGTTGCGGGGGGCTGGGAGGCGATCACGTTGACGGCGGCGTGGATCGAGTGGCCGTGTGGCACGACCTGCCGGCCGAAGGCAGAGGCGAGGACGCCGATCTTCACCAACTCGCTGATGCCGCCGCACCAGTCGGGGTCCGCCTGGATGACGTCGATTGCCTCCGCCTGCAGGAGCGCGAGGAAGCCCCAGCGCGTGTACTCATGCTCGCCGGTGGCGATCGGGATGGTCGTTGCGCGGCGGATCATCGCGAAGTCGCCCACGCGGTCCGGCGGCACGGGCTCCTCCATCCAGCGCGGGTGGAACTCGGCGATCCGCTCCAACATGCGGATCGTGTAGGTCGCGTCCCAGCCCATGAAGGCATCCAGCATGATCTCGATCTCCGGCCCGACCGCCTCGCGCACCGTGCGTACCATCGCGACATTGCGCTCCATGCCGGGCAGACCGTCGCTCGGGCCGTAGCGGAAGAACCACTTCTGCGCCGTGTACCCGGCTTCCACTATCGCCCGCGCCCGCTCGCGGATCAATCCGGGGTCGAGCGAGTGGCCGAGCATCGAGGCGTAGCAGGGGACCGATGCGCGCGTCGGGCCACCGAGCAGGCGGTAGACGGACTGGCCGAGCAGCTTGCCGCGCAAGTCCCAGAGGGCATTATCCACGGCGCTGATCGCGATCATCTGATTGCCCTTGCGGGCGTGCCGGTCCTGTCGATAGAGGACATCCCAGAGGAATTCGCCCGCCAGCGGGTCGCGGCCGATCAGGTGCCGGGCGAGCCGCTCCTTGATGATCGCGACCGTCTCCGCGAAGATCGGCCCGAAAATGCCGCTCGCCCCGTCGTCCGTCGCGATTTCCACATAGATCGCTTCGACCCGGTCGTTCGCCGTGGCAGGGCCGCGCGCCGCGAATTCGGGATGGATATCGAGCATCTGGGACTGCCGTTCCTCCGGCGAGAGGAAGCCGGCGTCATGCCCGGAGACCTGAAAGCAGCGCACCGCACGAATGGTCGTCATCGTACCCTCTCTCCTTTGTCATACTCGTCGCGACCGCCCCGCTGTCAATGTGTAGTATAGGAGAACCCGCGCGGCGCGGCGCGGACATCTGGACGGGCGCGCCGCTTCCCCCTATGATCGCCTCCACCCGGCGGGTGCTCCCGCCGGGTGGAGGCCAACGATGTATCAGATCACGCACATTCGTACGATGTCGCACGCAACAGAAAGGGTTGGGGGAGAGTGAAGAGCGCATCTGTAGCGAGGCATATGCATCGGTGGCATATCGGGATTGTGGCCTTGTTCCTCCTGCCGCTGCTGGCGGCGTGCGGGGGCGGTTCGACGGCGACTGGCACGCCGACGACCGCCGCGAAACCGACCTCCGCCGCGTCGAGCGCCGCCAGTCCGAGCGCTGCCAGCACGACTGCACCGACCAGTGCGAGTGCTCCGAGCGCGACAACTGCCGCCGGTTCGAGCGTTGCCGCAACCGCGCCCGCCGCATCGGTTGCCGCCGGTGCGACCACGGCCACCGGCACGACCACCGCGAGCACGGGCGCGGACCCGCGCGGCTCGGCCTCCGCGAAGCGCGGTGGTGGAGGCACACTGAAGCTGCTCTTCTGGCAGGCGCCGACCGTCCTCAACGTCCATCAGGCGTCGTCGGGCAATGGGAAGGATCAGCAGGCGGCGCGCATCGCGACGGAGCCGCTCGCCGTTACCTCCGCGAACGCGCTGACCCCGGACGTGCCGGTGCTGGCGAAGGAGATCCCGACCACCGCGAACGGCGAGCTCTCCGCCGACGGGACGAGCGTGACGTGGAAATTGAAGGACGGCGTCAAGTGGTCCGACGGTACGCCGTTCACGTCGGCGGATGTCAAGGCGACCTATGACTACGTTAGCAATCCGCTCAGCGCTTCGGCGGACATCACCTCCTACACCGACATCGCCAAAGTCGAGACGCCGGACGCGACCACGGTGAAGATCACCTTCAAGCAGCCGACCGCCCTCTGGTGGCTGCCCTTCACGAACTACACCGGCGTCGTGCTGCAGAAGGCGCAACTGGCCACCTGCACCTCGCCAAAGGAATGCCCCGCGAACACCAATCCGGTCGGCACCGGGCCGTACAAGGTGAAGTCTTTCGTCCCCGGCGACAACGTCCAGTTCGTCATCAACGACAATTACCGCGACGCGAACGCCCCGTACTACGACGCGATCGACTACAAGGGCGGCGGCGACGCGGGCACAGCGGCGAAGGCAGTCATCGCGGGCGATGCGGACTACGCCTGGAACTTGCAGGTGGCGCCGGAAATCCTCAAGCAGATCACGGACGGCGGCAAGGCGCTGAACATCACGACCGGCAACGGCGTCGAGCGGATGTCCGTCAACTTCACCGACCCGAACAAGGACGTCAACGGCGAGAAGTCCTCGCTGCAAGCGCCGCACCCCTTCCAGGCGGACCCGAAGGTGCGGGAGGCGTATTCGTGGCTGATCGACCGGGACGCGATCG
>JBPCMC010000440.1:0-4585 GCA_051002645.1 Thermomicrobiales bacterium | reverse complement strand
AGAGGATCGAGGAGACATTCACGACACGCCTCGACGGTGATCGCCGGGCGCGGTATCTCGCCCGCGCAGGCGGGATGCGCGATGGAGGAATGACGCTGCTCATCTTCGAGGATTGCGCCCGCACCGCACCGCGCGATGGCCTCACCGCCGAAGAAGCACGGGATCAGGCGAGCCAGAGCCTCGGCATGGTCCAAATCGCGCTGTGGCTAACGATCACGGCGCACGGGCTGAGTACGTCGTTGCAGCACTGGCACGCGATCATCGAGGATGTTGCCCTCGACTTCGTCGGCCTTCCGCGCGGTAGCATACCGGCTGGTCTCGTTCATGCCGGTCGGCGAGCGCACCGAGCCCCTGCCGCCACGCGAGGAGGTGGTCGGGCGATTCTCGGTAGAACGCGCGACCCCGGAACGCTGAAATCACCGTCACGCCTGCTACGTGCTATGGCGCGGAGACACGGTCGATAGCCGCCATCTCCTCCTCGGTCAAGCGCCAGCCGAGCGCGCCCGCGTTCGCCCGCGCGTGGGCCGCATGCCGCGTGCCGGGGATTGGGATAATCCGTTGGTCCTTGCTGAGCAGCCAGTTGAGCGCGACCTGCGCCGGTGTCCGCTCGCGTACCCGCGCGATCGCGCGCAGCGTCGCTGCCATCGTCTCGATCACCTGCAACCGCGCGCCGCGATAGTCGGGCAGGAAGCGGCGCGGCCCGGTGACGCGCATCGGCGCGGTATCAGCGAGCAGACCGTGGACGAGCGGGCTATGGGCGATCAACGCGATATCGAGTTCCCGGCAGGCGGCGAGCACGCCGTTCGTCTCCGGCTGCCGCGCCAGCACGTTGTACCGCACTTCGTTGGCGGCGAGTGGAATGCCAAGCCGCCCGAGGCGTTCATGGGCGCGGCGCATGTTCGTCGCACTGAAGTTGCAGACGCCGACCGCGCGCACCTTCCCGGCGTGCACTGTCTCGGCCAGTGCATCCATCATCCCCGCAGTCGTCAGCACGGTATACGGCCAATGGATCAGGTACAGATCGACTACGGCGACGCCGAGGCGGGCGCGCGTGCCGTCCAGCGCCGCGTGGAGCGTGCGCGGCGAGAGCCGGTAGGGATAGGGCGTGAACTTGCTGGCGATCACGACGGGCCGCCCGGCGTCCCGCGCCAGCGCGCCGAGCACGCGCTCAGACCCGCCCCCGCCGTAGAGTTCCGCCGTGTCGAAGAAGGTCACGCCGGTGTCGATGCTCGTCCGAAACGCCACCGCGAGTTCGCCCTGATCCGGCGCGGTCCCATAGCCCCAGAACGGCCCGTCCCCCCAGGACCATGTCCCCGCGCCGAGGGCGGAGACGGTGATCCCGCTCGCGCCCAGCCGCCGGGTCTCTTCCATCGCGGTCCTCTCTCCCGGCACGCAGCCACGCCAATGGTCAACACTTTGACCCACCGCGTAGCATACGTCCCGTCGCCGACGTACAACCAGTCCCTATAGGGCGCGGGTGTGCGCTCGTGACCACCATGTTGGTGCAACGCTCGCATAATATCCTTTCAAAATGGCGGTGTTCTGGTAGATACGGTATAGTCCACGCATCAGGGACAAATCACGGGACTCGGTGTTCATCATGGGGCACGAAAGGGAAGGGATTCGCGGATGCGACGCACGCTCTTCGGCATCGCAGCGGCCGGTTTGCTGCTCGTCTCGCTCCTGGCATACACCGTTCAAGGAGCGTCCGGGTACGCTGATCCCGCCTTCATGGCACAGTGGAAAGCGGGTGAGGCGCTCACCCCGAACTTCTGGGGCCGCTCTCCACCGCGAAGGACGGCAAGCCGGAGCCATATAAGGAGGCGCCGGGCGGCAGCCGCCTCGTCCAGTACTTCGACAAGGGACGGATGGAGCTGACGAACGGCGCCGTCACCAATGGTCTGCTCGCCAGCGAGATCGTCAAGGGGCAGGTACAGGTCGGCGATGCGACCTTCCAGCCGAAGGCGCAGCCCGCTATCCCGATTGCCGGGGACACCGACAATCCCGGCCCGACCTACGCCCAACTCGGCGGCCCCGCCGCCAGCCTGCTCGCCCCAGCCGCCTCGCAACCCGGCGGCGCCTCCCTCCCCTCGATCGGGGCGGACGGGACGGTGACGGCGGCGAGCGTCAACGCGAATGGCAGGGCGGCGATCGGCGCGTTTGACGACACGACCAAACACAACGTGCCGGGGGTGTTTGTGGACTACCGCAACACGGCAGGGTTGCAGACAATTGGGTTGGCGATCTCCGAGCCATTCACCGCGAACGTCAAGGTGGCAGGGAAGCAAAAATTGGTCGAAATCCAAGTCTTCGAGCGGCGGGTACTGACCTACACGCCGGACAACGACCCGACCTTCCAGGTGGAGATGGGCAACATCGGCCAGCACTACTACACCTGGCGCTACACCGGCGCGCCCGCAGGCAATCCGTCTCCCACCGCAAGTGCATCGTCGCAAGCGCCAACAAAGCGACCCTGATCGACACCGCAAGGGGAACGCGAATCTGCCACTGCCCCCGATGTCGACAGCGACTATGACTTCACCTGGAACAACTCGTTTGGTCAATCCGGCACGGGTAGGTCGTTATGTGCGTAAGATAATGCCCGCACGGGTGTAATGCATTCGTACCTTCATTTCGTTCACTTCGCTTCGCGAGACCATGTATTCGGCATGAACGCGACTACATTATTCACAACCAAAAACGGCGTCCGGCAAACAATTTGACAAGCTTCGGCGACCTCTGTATCATGCGCCGCTGGCACGGACGTTATGTTGACTGTCCGTGCATTTTGTTGGGGTAGGCCACGCTGTTGTGGGCCTGCTTTGGTCTCGTAGGAGGGTTCGTCCGTTTTGTGGTGTCCCAAGAAAACCCGTGCGGCATGTCGCGCTCCGGAGCAACGCCGCTCCTCTGCCCGCCGCCTCATCACCCCCCTGTTCTTTCTCTGCTCCATCTGCCTGATCGCGGCGCTGCCCCTGAGCATCGTGCAGGCGAACGACGAGGGTCCGCAGACCTACCCGGTCACACCGGCCCCCATCCAGCCGCCATCACCGCCCACGGCCACGCCAGCGAACCCTGTCGTGCAGGTGCGCTCCGTTGCTCCCCCGCCCCCGCCCGCCGCCCCGGTCAGCCCGACCGCCGGCCTGACGGTAATCGGTGAGGGGGGGGCTGCCTTCTATTCGCCGCAATACGACAACGGCGGCTGGGACGCGATTATCCGCACGCACATGCGCGGTGGCCAGGGGAGCCCGGATACATTTCCGTACTCACCGAACGGGTATTATTGTGTCCACCCCGATTTCGTCTTCGGCAACGTCCTGACGATCCAGAACACGGATACCGGCAAGACGCTCCGCTGCACCGTCGCGGACGCCGTCGCCCCGTGGGATCAACCGTTCTGGCGCAGCCACTTCGTCATCGAGATCAGCTACGCGCTCTTCACCGATCTCGGCCTGACCAACGGCAATCATGTCCGCGTCTGGGCGCTTGCGCAGTAGCAAATTACGAGTAGCAAGTCAAAAGTAACAAGCAATGAGAAGGGACGATGCCCTCTTGTTACTTGTTACTTGTTACTTTTGACTTGCTACTCGTAACTCAAAAAAAGACCCCCGCTGGGGAGGCGGGGGTGTGGGGAGGGGGAAGGAATACGCATTGTTAGTCGCCCGCTGCGATGTCCATCTCGTAGCGGGGTTCGCCGGACGGCATCGTGAAGATGCCGCGGGGCGCGGTGAATGCGGGATACTGCCGGGCGGTGCGCACTGGCGGGGCGACAGTGCGGACATCGCGCATCGTGCGCGTACGGAGGGCGACGAGCGTCCCACCATAGGCGATCAGCGCGGCGACCACCAGCCCCGGCACAAGGAAGAGCGTGCCGCTATTGGCGAGATGGAAGGCCATCCAGCCGCCGAGGGCGGTGAGGAAGAGCGGCCCGAAATGGGTGAGGACGGAGGTGCGCTGCGCGTTCATCGTCATACTCCCGATGCATACCGTGTGTCCCGGTCCTGTGCCATCAATGACGTGTACCGGTACCGTACGGTTCCGCACACTCGACCGTACCATACGTACGCATTAGGCAGAATTCGTGCCACGACGTTGTTGTGACTCCGCGAGCGTCTTCGCGCCGGAATAGAGACCGCCCGCCGACAGGCCGAGGACGATGCCGCCCCCCGCCGCTTCGTACCAGATATGCACATGCGGTGCCACCGCCGCCAGTTGCGTCAGCACGCCGCAGAGCAGCCCGAGACAGACCGCCAGCAGCGGCGCCCATCGCACCGGCAACCCGAGCCGCTTCGCGCCCTCCACGAGCGCGACGATCACGCCGCTCGCGGGCAAGCCCGCGATCAACAAATCCATCCCACATCCTCGCTTTCCCGTGCTATACTTGACGAATAAACCGATCTATCTCCCCTTCTCCGATGGGGAAGGGGCCGGGGGTTAGGGTCATGTTCAACTGGGGCCGTATCGTCGAGGAACAGATCCGCGAGGCGGAGCGGAAGGGCGAGTTCAACGATCTCGCCGGGCACGGCAAACCGCTCGACTACAACGACGAGGAGACCGCGCTCGAGGGCGACCTCAAGATGGCGCACCA
>JBPCMC010000439.1:0-23346 GCA_051002645.1 Thermomicrobiales bacterium | reverse complement strand
TTCCACAAGCCGCCCCGCTGCGGGACCTCCACGAGCGCCACATCCGCGATGAGAACCCCCTTGCCGCCCTCCGTTATCGTCCGGCTCGCGACCGCAGTCGCATAGGTCGGGATGAGCGGCTGCCGTGTGAGCACCGAGCGATAGCCGGCGAGGCGGTTCACCAACTCCGGTGCGTCCGCCGCCGCGTCGTCCGGATTCGCGTAGACGAGTGCGACGTGCATCGTGCGCTGGTAACCTCCGCTGTCCGTGTACCCCATCGCGGTCAACTCGGGCACATGGAGCGTCCCCCAATCCTTGATTAAGTCGGCCAGTTGGTCGGTGGTGAGCGACCCCGGCCCGACGGTGGTCGCACCCGGGAGCACCAACATGCTGGTGACATCGCCGAGCGCCACGGCGAGCGCGCGGAAGGTCGGGCTGTCGGCGAGTGTCCGCTGCGGCTGCGCCTCCGCGTCCAGCAGCGCCTCCATCGTCGCGGTCGCACCCACGGCGGTGACCCGCGCCGCGTCCACCGCAACCCGGTTCATCCTGCCGAACGCGAGGTTGCTGCGCGCATCATCGACTTGGATCTGATTGTCGCCGCGTATCGTGAGGTACGGGATGCCGGCATGGCTCGCCGTGGAATAGCCGCCGCTCGTCAGTTTCGCGATGATCGCGTCGGCGTCGAACGGCCCCTCCATGCGAGAGAAGTAGCCCGGTGGCTGCCCGGCGCTGATCTCGCGGTCTACCTGGAGGACATCGTAGCCGAATGCCTCGCGCCATGGCCCGCCAGCATAGCGGCCGGAGCCTGTGAAGTCGGTGACATAACAGCCGTTCGTCGCGTAGCCGTACGCCTGACCGTTATTCAGCACGTCCTCGGGGCTGCGGACATTGTCGAAGCCGTACAATCGCTTCGCCGCGCTAAGGTTGGCGAACGAGAGTATTCCCTGCCAGAGGACTCGGAAGGAAAGGAGGCCCCCTGCGGCATCGTCGCCGTTCGGCACGAAGGCGAGCATACGCAGGAGGTCGGGGGCAGGCTCGGGATCCGCAGGCGGCGTGCCGCCCGCATCGTCGGGCTGCTGCGCGCTGACCCTGGGCCCGGCGAGGAGCATCGCTGCCGTGCCCGCGCCGCCGCGCAGCAGTAGGCGCCGTGAGATCGGATACCGTGCCATCATACGCCCTTTTGCCGTTCCGTCGATCCGCCGACGCACATACACCGATGTCACCACCGGTCGGGACAACGCTACACGCGCGGAACACTGGGCGATCACCTGGGTCACACGGCGCGGGCGTCCCCCTTCCGCGTATCCCGTCGCGGGGTTGTATTCACGCGCATGCTACCCGGTATCGAATGCTATTCCGTATGGCAATGTTCCATCACTCGCCACCGCGTGAAAGAGCCGAGATCGGCCTCCCAAACCACCCGCCTTGCAGCACGCCGCGTGCATTGCGCTGCCGTATACTGACACCGACAGATGGAAATGGATCGGGAGGGAGGCGACGGATGGGCACGGTGTACCGCCTGGAGCACGTCGGGATCGGCGCGCAGCGCGACTAGTAC
Organism: Thermomicrobiales bacterium; assembly: GCA_051002645.1. GTDB lineage: Bacteria > Chloroflexota > Chloroflexia > Thermomicrobiales > JALYUS01 > JALYUS01. The sequence goes on along the minus strand of JBPCMC010000439.1, from coordinate 21,809 downwards.
GAGGAGACGGTGCGGTTTTATGAGACCGTCTTCGGCTGGCGGCGGATGCGTGAGCAGCCGGGCATCCTCACCTTCGTCGGGGACGACGCGGGCGGGCGGTTCGAGATCTTCGCCACCGAGAAAGCGCCGCTCCGCGCGCCGCATCACGTCGCCTTCGCGGTTCCCCTCGACGACTTCGACCGCGTCACCGCAGCGCTCAAAGCGGCCGGCGCAACGCTGGACGAGCCGTTCATCAACGACTTCGGCGATCACATCCAGTACTTCACCGACCCCGCCGAGAACCGCGCGCAGATCGTTGGCCGCATCGCGCCGCTTGAGTGAGGAGGGAACGGCAATGGAGCAGATGCTTTCGTGCGACACCTCGGTCGTGCTCGGCGCGGCGACGTTTGACGGGTCGGTGATTTTCGCTAAGAACAGCGACCGCGCCGCGAACGAGTGCCAGCCGCTCGTCCATCTGCCCCGGCGGCAGCACGCCGGCGGCGCGAAAGTGCAATGCCAATACATCGCCATCCCGCAGGCGGAGGAGACGTGGGAGGTGATCGGCTCCCGCCCGTACTGGCTCTGGGGCTTCGAGATGGGCGTCAACGAGTGGGGCGTTACGATCGGCAATGAGGCGGTCCTCTCGCGCGAGCCGTACGAGGAGGCCGCGCTGATCGGCATGGACCTCGTCCGCCTCGGCCTGGAGCGGGGCAGGACGGCGGACCTCGCCGTGCGCATCATCGGCAATTTGATCGAGCGGTACGGGCAGGGCGGCTCCTGCGAGACACACGGCTTCCGCACCTACCACAATTCCTTCATCGTCGCGGACCCGACGAGCGCGTGGATCGTCGAGACGATGGGCCACCGCTGGGTTGCCCGGCGCGTGCGGGAGCGGGCGGCGCTCTCCAATCTCTACACGATCCGCACCGAATGGGACGCTTGCTCGCCCGGCGCGGGGCAGCACGCGCAGGAGCAGTGCTGGGGCGACACGCCCTTCGACTTCGCCGCCGCCTATCAGGACCCGGAGGCGGACCTCCGCCCGCGCGCCTGCCGTCTCGACCGCGCCCGCGCTGTGCTCGACAGCTACCGTGCGCCGGTCACGGTGGAAGGGATGCAGGCGCTCCTCCGCGACCATTACGACGGCGACCTCCCGACCGGGCCGCAGCCGCTCCCCTCGATCTGCATGCACCTGGCACCCGACCGCACCGGCGAGACGGCCGCCGCGATGGTCTGCCACCTCCGGCCCGACCGCCACCGCGAACTGGCCGTCACCTGCTGGACGGCCTTCGGCTCGCCCTGCCTGAGCATCTTCCGCCCCGTCTACCCCTGCGCTGTCGGCCTCCCCGCGCTGCTCAACGACGGCGGCGCAACCTACGACGCCAACTCGCTCTGGTGGGCCTTCGAGCGGATGCAGCGCATCGTCGCCCAGGCGCCCGGCCTCGCCCCCATCGCCCGCGCCCGCCTCGCCGCGCTGGAAGCCCAGTTCCGTACCGAAGCCACCGACGCGGAAGCCGAGGCGGAACGCTGGTTCGTCCGTGGAGATCAGGCACAGGCCGTCGCCATCCTCCGCGCCCTCGTCGATTCCACGTCCACCCGCGCCGTCTCCCTCGCCCGCACCCTCGGTGACGAACTTGCTACGGAAGCAGCCAACACCGCCAATCCCGCAATGGTCGAGGCATGGCGCCCGCTAAACGACGCAGTTGATCTACCTTCAGTCCACGCCCTCGTCGATTCCACCACCGAGCGCTCCGCCACCAGTGCATTCTGTTCCTGACGGTGCTTCCCCGGCGTGCTATCATTTGCTCATAGCAGATGGTCAATTGGACAGGAGTACGCGATGGTCGACACACAGCAGCACACGGACAGCGCGAAGAAGTCCAACGGGAGTGTGCAGCCGGGTATGCGCGTCGAATTAACCGGCACGCCTACTCCGGTTATTCTTCGTGGCCGCACCGGGACTGTCGTGCGAGAGGATATCTATGATGACTACGTCATCGTCGCGCTCGACACCCCTGCGCACTATCGCTATGCAAACGGTGAAGTAAAAGAGCTGCCGGAAATAGCGGTGATGATCGATAATCTGCGCGTTCTTAGCGCCTAAGCGTCCCGATGCCACTCCCTGCCCTCGCCATTGGCCGTCGGTGGCGAAAATGCTCAAGTAAGGCACGGAAGAAAAACGGGGAAATCGTATACTACGATCCTGACGACGGGTTTGAATACGAGCGAGACCAAGACCCCCTTAAGGGCACCTGGCATCGGATTAGATACCGCACAAGCGAATATCAGGAAATTGACCCCATTACAGGAGAGCCCGTTGCCGGGGGCGAGGGCAAGTGGCATCTTCTCGACTAACGCCGTGAGATTTGCGGTTGCGTTCCACTGTCCGCTAGCAATTGGCGGTTTTCTGTTCCATGCGACTTATGCGGCGCGATAGATACGTTCAGCGCCCGTCGGCGCCCGAAACACAAAATCAGTCGTGTCATAGAGACCGGCGTGCCGAGAAGGGAAGAGAAGCGGAAAACGAAACCCCTATTCCCTTCTCCTCTCCCCTTCGCGCTCTTCGCGCCTTCGCGGTTCAAATCCCCGTCGTCACCGCACGGCGGCGGGCTGCTCGACGATGAAGGGTGCGATGGACGGGACGATGCCGAGGCGGTCGAGGAGGTCGTCCAGTTCGCCGTTGGTGATCGGGTCGATGCGCGGGGAGAAGCCGCGCGTGACGTTGGTCGCCAGCGCGCCGCGCCGCCGCAGCACCTCCTTACGGATCGCCAGCCCGACGACCGGCTGCCCCTCAAACTGGATGAGCGGCAGGTAGCGGTCGAAGATCAACCCGGCGGTGCGGCGGTCGCCCGCCTCGACTGCGGTGCGGACAGCGGTGAGGATTTCCGGGAAGGCGAAGCCCGTCATCGTGCCGCAGCCGCCGCGCGACAACTCGCCGAGCGCGGAGACGCCCCCCAGCCCCCCGAAGACCTGCAAATCCGGCCGGGCGGCGAGCAGGCGGGTAATCTTCGGCGGCGTCGGCGGGTCCTCCAACTTAATTACTGTCGCGCCGCTCGCCTCGGCGGAGCGGAGGATGACGCTGGCGGGCATATTGACGCCGCTGGACGCTGGGTGATCCTGAATAATCAGTTCCAGACCGCCCTCTTTGGCGATGCGGGCGTAGAAATCGGGCAAGAGGTCGGTGTTCGTCAGCAAGGTCGGCGGCGAGACCATCACCGCCGACGCGCCCCGCGCGCGGGCTTCCTGCGCCAGGGCGATCACGCCGCGCGCGCTGCTCGCCGTGCAGCCGACGGCGATCGGCACGCGCCCCGCCGACGCCTCGCGCACGGCATCGAGCACCGCGCGCCGCTCCTCGTCGGAGAGCGCGTTCGCCTCGCCCATCACGCCGAGGACGGTCAGGCCGTCCACATCCCAGCCAATCGCGGCGTCGATCAGCCGCCGCTGGCTCTCCAAATCGAGCGCGCCGTCCGCCGCGAACGCCGTCGGGACGATGTACCATGTGCCGCGCATCTCTTCCTCCAGTCATCAGAAGCCAGAAGCCAGAAGTCATAGGAGGCGATTGTAGCGTACTTCGTGCGATGTGCGTGCCGGGGAATACGCATGGGGACATCGCATCGTATAATGAACGGGCACTATTGCTCATCCCGCCCCGGTTCGTCATGTCGGCTACTGGCTGATCTCTCCATGGCAAGGCGGCGATTGTGACGATCTCCCGCGATCCAGCGCTCATCTGCCCCGTCCTGATCGGCCGCACGGCGGCGCTCCGGTCGCTGCACGACCTGCTCGTGCCGGTGCGCGGCGGCAGCGGGCGGATCGCGCTGATCACCGGCGAGGCGGGCATCGGCAAATCGCGCCTGACGGCGGAATTGCGGATCGCAGCACGCGACGACGACCGAGCGCCTCCCCCGTTGATCGTCCAGGGCAATTGCTTCGAGCCGGATCGCTCGCTCCCCTACGCGCCGCTCGTCGATCTCCTGCATACCTTCGTCAGTCGGAGCACGCCCGAGGAAGCGCGCGACCGATTCGGCCTGACCGCGCCCGATCTCGCTAAATTGCTCCCCGCGCTCGGCAGGCTGCTGCCGGACCTCCCGCCCGCGCCGGAAATCGAACCGGAGCGGGAGAAACGCCGCCTCTTCCAGGCGCTCGCGCAATTCCTCACCGGGCTGGCCGCGACGCAGCCGCTCCTGCTGATCGTCGAGGACATACATTGGAGCGACGACGCCAGCCTCGAATTCCTCCTCTACTTCGCGCGACAGATCGTCGGTGCGCCGGTGCTGCTCGTGCTCACCTACCGGAGCGACGAGGTCCACCCCGCGCTCGCCCACTTCCTCGCCATGCTGGACCGCGAGCGGCTGGCGGCCGAGTTTGCGCTCGCCCGCCTCTCGCCCACCGAGGTGGACGCGATGCTCCGTGCGATCTTCCAAGGAGGCGCACCCGTCCGTCGCGATTTCGCGGCGGCGGTCGCCACATTGACCGAGGGCAACCCCTTCTTCATTGAGGAGATCGTCAAATCGGTCGCGACATCCGATGGTCAACCGGAAGATGCTCGCATGCCGGACGCCCCGCAGTCGGCCGACGCGTTGCAGATCCCGCGCAGTGTGCAGGTGGCGGTGCAGCGCCGCTCGGAGCGACTGAGCGAGGCGGCGCGGAATACCCTGCGGTTGGCAGCCGTCGCGGGGAGGCGCTTCGACTTCGCCCTGCTGCAAGCATTGACCGGCCAGGATGAGGCCACCCTGCTGCGCGCGATCAAGGAGTTGATCGCCGCGCAACTGGTAGTGGAGGAGTCGGCGGATCGTTTCGCCTTCCGCCACGCACTGACGCGGCAGGCGGTCTACGGCGAACTGCTCGCGCGGGAGCGGCGCGCGCTTCACCAGACGATTGCCGAGACGATGGAGCGGCTGTACGCGGCGAGCAATGCGCCGGACGCGTACAGCGCCGACCTCGCCTACCATTTCTACGAGGCGGGCGCGTGGCGCGAGGCGCTGGAATACTCGCGGCAGGTGGGCGAGCGGGCACTGGCGCTCTACGCACCCCGCGCCGCTGTCGACCACTTCACGCGGGCGCTCGGCGCGGCATGGCAACTCGATCGGTCGCCGCCCGCCGCGCTCTATCGGGCGCGCGGGCAGGCGTACGAGACGCTGGGCGAATTCGAGCGCGCCCGCTCCGACCACGAGACGGCGCTCGCGAGCGCGCACGCGGGCGGCGACCGGCAGGCGGAATGGCAATCCTTGATGGACCTCGGCTACCTCTGGGCAGGGCGCGACTACCAGCGCACCGGCGAGTTCTTCCGCCGCGCCGCCGACCTCGCGCGCACGCTCGATGACCCGCTCGTCTATGCCCGCAGCCTCAACCGTCTCGCCAACTGGCATGTCAACACCGGCGAGACGGCCGAGGCGTTGCCGATCCATCACGAGGCGCTCGCCATCTTCGAGCGCGAGGCGGACGCGCCGGGCCGGGCGGAGACGCTCGATCTGCTCGGCATGGGCACCGGCATCGCGGGCGATGTCGTGCGCGCCATCGCGCACTATGGCGGCGCGATCGACCTCTTCCGTACGCTCGGCAACACGCAGGTGCTCTCGTCCAGCCTCGCCAGCCGCGCAGTCTACGCGAGCCCGACCTTTACCGAGACCGCGCCGGAGATGCCCGCCGCGCGGGAAGAGAGCGCGCGTGACGCGGCGGAGGCGCTGGCGCTGGCACGGAAAATCGGCTGGTCCGCCGGGCAGTCGTTCGCGGAGTTCGCCGCTACGTCGTCAAATGCCGCATACGGCAATTTCGGCGCGGCGCTCGCACACGGCCATGAGGCGGTGCGGATCGCGACGGAGATCGAGCACCAGCAGTGGATCGTCTGCGGCCGCTGGGCGCTCGGGCATGCATACTTCCTCATGCGCAATGCCGATCAGGCCATCGCGCACCTCGCGGCGGCGCTCCCGCTTGCACGCGACCTCGGCTCGGCGTGGTGGATCGGCAATATCACCGGCTATCTCGCGCAGGCGTACCTGCTGCGCCGCGACATCCCTGCGGCGGAGGCGCTGCTGGCGGCGACGATGCCCCGCGATCACGCGCCGCGCAGTTCGCCGGAACGCCGCATGGCGTGGGCGTGGGGCGAAACGATGCTGGCGAAGGGCGACCCCGCCGCCGCACTGGCAATCGCGGACGGTTTGATCGCCAGCGCGCCCGGCACTCCCAACCCGCAGGCGATCCCCTGGCTCGGCAAGCTGCGCGGCGAGGCGCTGACCGCCCTCCATCGCCTCGACGAAGCGACCCGCGCCCTCGAAGAAGCGCAGCGCGCCGCCACGGAACAGGGCGCACGCCCCCTGCTCTGGCTCATCCATCGCGCGCTGGGCCGCGTGTATCAGCGAAGCAAAATGGAGGAAGCGGCCGGCCGCGCATTCGCCGATGCCCGAGCGGTGATCGCATCCCTGGGCGAAACGATCGACGATGCGACGCTCCGCGCGCAGTTCCACACCGCTGCGCTCGACACGCTGCCGAAGGAACGGACGCGCACACCGCGCCAGATCGAGACGGATAGATACGGCGGGCTGACAGCGCGCGAGCGGGAAGTAGCCGCGCAGGTGGCGCGGGGCACCTCGAACCGCGCCATCGCCGAGGTGCTCTTCCTCAGCGAGCGGACCGTCGCCACGCACATCACCAATATCCTCGCCAAACTCGATCTCACCTCCCGCGCCCAGATCGCCACCTGGGCCGTCAGCCACGGGCTGGCTCAGCCCGAGTAGCCGCTCTGTCTCTCGCCTTCGCGGAGAAAACTACGTATCGTCCGGCGCGCAAACTGCGCAATTCTGACGATGGCGTGGCCGCCCGCCGCCGGCATACTGATCGTGCGGATGCAGACGCAAAAAGTCCCCCATCGGTGCGCACCAATGTGGACGATGACGACGGTGATCGATCCAACCACTGCGGCGGGATGACGTCGCAACGACCGGTAGGCGAAAGGCCGCCGCCGACATCCATCGACCGCTCAGTGACTGTTCAGGGCACCAGACAGGGAGGGTTATCCGCATGGGGCGCATCACGGCACTCGTCTACGGCGGCATCGCCTATGTCATTTTTCTGTTTGCGTTCCTCTACGCGATCGGCTTCGTGGAGAACGCGGTCGTGCCGAAGACGATCGACTCCGGCGCGGCAGGGGGCGTCGTCGCGGCGCTGATCGTCAACGCGCTGCTGCTCGGGCTCTTCGCGATCCAGCATAGCGTGATGGCGCGCCCGGCATTCAAACGGCGATGGACGCGCATCGTGCCGCAGCCGGTCGAGCGCAGCACCTACGTCCTGCTCAGCAGCCTCATCCTGCTCCTCATTTTCTGGCAGTGGCGTCCGATGCTCGGCGTCGTCTGGCGGAGCGATGCCGGCGTTCTCCGCGCGCTGCTCTACGCGCTCTCGATGGTCGGCTGGCTGATCGTCCTCCTCTCGACCTTCATGATTAATCACTTCGATCTCTTCGGTCTGCGGCAGGTCTACACGTACGCGCGGCAAACGCCGGACGCGCCGCTCACATTCACCACACGCTGGCTCTACACATTCGTGCGCCACCCGATCATGCTCGGCTTCATCATCGCCTTCTGGGCCGCGCCGACGATGACGGCCGGGCATCTCCTCTTCGCGATCATGACGACCGGATACATCCTCGTCGCCCTCCAGTTCGAGGAGCACGACCTCCGCAGCGCGTTTGGGCAGACCTACGCGGCCTATCAGCAGGACGTTCGCATGTTGGTGCCGCTGCCCAAAGGAGCGCACCACGGCGATGGTGAGCCGAGCGCGAAACCGACAATGGGATGAACCCTCACCGACTACGAACGAATTTCGTCCGGGAAGGTTCACCGGCCCACCCCACTCGTTTGAATCCAGGAAGGAGATTGCCATGACAGCACCGACGATGGCACCCGACTTCATCGCAATCAAGGGGCGACAGCAGCAGGCATGGGCGACAGGCGACTACGGCATGGTCGGTGTCACGCTCGTCATCATGGCGGAGCAATTGTGCGAGGCGATGGACCTGCGCGCCGGGCAGCGCGTCCTCGATATGGCGAGCGGCAACGGCAACGCGGCCCTCGCCGCCGCCCGGAGATTCTGCGCCGCCACCAGCACCGACTACGTCCCCGCACTGCTCGAACGCGGGAAGGAGCGCGCCGCCGCCGAGCATCTCGATCTCACATTCCAGGAGGCGGACGTCGAAAACCTCCCCTTCGCGGACGGATCGTTCGACGCGGTGCTTTCCGTCGTCGGCGCGATGTTCGCCCCGGATCAGGAGCGGACGGCGGGCGAGATGCTGCGCGTCGTCCGCCCCGGCGGCAAGGTCGGTATGGCGAACTGGACGCCGGACGGCTTCGTCGGCCAGATGTTCCGCGTCATCGGCAAATACGCCCCGCCGCCCGCCGGCCTGAAGCCCCCCGCGCTGTGGGGCACGGAAGAGCGGCTACGCGAACTCTTCGGCGATCACGTCAGCGCGCTGACCGCGACCCGCCGCGCGTACATCTTCCACGCCCGCACGGCCGACGACTGGGTAGCCTACTTCTGGGCGCACTACGGGCCGATCACGAAAGCCTTCGACGGGCAGGATGCGGCGGGCAAGGACGCGCTCGCCGCCGATCTCGCGAATCTTCTCCTGCATTTCAACCGTTCAGACGACGCGACGCTCGTCGTGCCGAGCGATTACCTGGAAGTCGTCGCGATCAAGAAATAGTCGGCGACGTGGCGGCACGGGAGCAGAAAGGCGGGCGGGACATCGAATGTCCCGCCCGCGTACTGCGCTGTGCCCAACCGTGGCTCAGGCGGTCACTGATCCATTCGCGTGCGCCACGAAGAGCGCGCCGAAGGCGTCAACCTCGTATCCGTAGGTGACGTTCGGCGTCAGCCCCGTCGCCCCGTCACGCGGAATAAGAAAGCCCCTCCCCATCGCGATGGGGAGGGGCAGGGATGAGATGCGCTTATCCCGAAACGGTGAACGAGCCGTTCGCCGTGCCGACGGATGTGCCACCGAATGGCACGCACGTGACCGTGAACGTCGCGTTACCCGGCTTCGCCTCCGACCCGATAGCCCATGTCCAACCCGCTTTCCCCTTGTCATCGGTCTGTTTCGGTTGGAGACCGAGCGGCTTCGCGGGGATATTGCCCGTGTACGTGACGTCGATCGCGCAACCTACCTTGGCGTTCGTCGTGACGTTGACGGTCTGAATGGCCCCAACCTTCACCGTCGGGACAATATCGGAGAGCGTGACACCGAAGCCTCCGGTGCTGGGCGCGCTGGCTGCAGTCGGGACTGCCTTCGAGCCCGCGACGCCGGATGGTGATGCTGCGGCAGACGATGCGGCGGGAGCCGCCTGCGCACCGCTCGGATACCGCCACTGGTAGTAGTGCTGGCCGATGTTGCCCATCTCCACCCGGAACGCCGGGTCATTGCTCGCCGTGTAGGTCAGCACCCGCCGCTCGAAGACCTGGATCATCACCGGTTTCTGCGTCCCGGCCACCTTCACCGTCGCCATGAACGGCTCGGAGATGCCGAACCCGATCGTTTGCAGGCCCGCCTTCGTCCGGTAGTCTGCGAAGACCTTCGGGACATTGTGCTTGGTCGTGTCATCGAAGGCGCTGATGGTCGTCTCCGGCGCCGCCGTGCCGGTCGGATTCGTCACATCGCCCGTCGCGGAGACCGTCGTGGAGACGGGGCTGCCAGTCTTTGCGGTGCTCGCCGTCAGCAGCGAGACCGCCTTGGTCGCGAGCGTGGCGTAGGTCGGGCCCGGATTATCCGGGTCGCCGGCAATCGGGATGGCGGGCGGCGCTTGCGGCGTGAAGGTCGCATCTCCAGCCTGAATCTGCCCCCTGACAAGTTCGGTGGCGAGGAGGCCATTAGTCACCTTACCGTTCGTCAGTTCCATCCGGCCCTTATCGAAGTACTGCACGGTGCGTGTGCCGCCGGTGGCTTCTTTGTCCTGCTCAGGTGGCACGTCTTTCGCATTGGCGAGCGGCCCCCAGAAGTTCGGCGTGATCGCCTCACCTTGCTTCCATTGCGCATCGAATTGCGGATCCGCGTAGGCCGACGACGCCTGCAGGGTCGTCATGCCGACGACCGAAAGAAGCAACAGGACAATCGCCGTCAGTGTCAGTGTTCGCCGCATTCTCACTCATCCTTCCCTGTAGCTGTTTCCCGCGTCCGTGCAGGGATGATACGGAATCACTCCCACCGTGACGACAACAGACTGCACGGATGCGCCGGATGTGTCAAGGCGGCCCCGCTCCCTGGGCAATCAGCGGTATAGGTCGCGTTCTCGCTGCGTCTGTCAGGTCGAACAGGCAGGAACCCACCCAATGCGTGGCATGCGCGGCGGCAATACGCACGACGCTGGATTTCGGTGGTCAGAGGACGATCTCGCGGAGGTGAGAACCATCCCCGACGATCTTGCGTTAATGGAGCACGACATATGTGAGGGCGATGTTATCGGGAGATGAGCGAAATGACGACGGATATCCTCTGGCTCGGTCAGGAAGCGTGCCACGACTGCGCGCTGGTCGGCGGCAAGGTCGCCAATCTCAGCCGGCTGGCGGCGGCCTATGCCGTTCCCTCGGGCTTCTGCGTGCCGACGACTGCGCTGATTGCCGGGGTGACCGACACCGGGGCCGCGCCATCGCTCGCGCTCCCGCCGGTGCTGCGCGAAACCCTCGCGGCCGCATACCGGATGCTGGCGGAGTTGACCGAAGAGCCGGAGCCGCGCGTTGCCGTCCGCTCGTCAGCGGCGGATGAGGACGGCAGCGCTGCCTCCTTCGCCGGGCAGCACGATACCTACCTCAATATCGCGGGCGCCGACGCCGTCATGGAGGCGGTCGCCCGCTGCTGGGCTTCCGCACATACGGAGCGTGCGTACGACTACCGCCGACAACATGGCCTGCCCCTCGATCAGATCCGCCTTGCGGTCTTCGTACAGCATCTCATCCCGGCGGATGTCGCGGCGGTCGTCTTCAGCGCGAATCCCGTGACGGGCAATCGCGGCGAGGTGCTCATCAATGCCAGTTGGGGGCTCGGCGAAAGCATCGTCGGCGGGACGGTGACGCCGGATACCTACGTCGTCGACAAGGCGAGCGGCACGACGGAGCGGCGCATCGCCGAGAAGCGACGGATGACCGTCGCCGTACCGGGCGGCACGCGCGAGGTGGACGTGCCCCGCTTCCTGCGCTGCGCGCCGGCGCTGAACACTTTTCACATCGCCGCGATGGCGGACCTCGCCCGTGCGCTCGAAGCGACGATGGGCTGGCCCGTCGATGTCGAGTGCGCCCTGCATGGGGAGGAGCTTTACCTGCTGCAATGCCGCCCAATCACCACATTGATGCCGCACCAGCCCGCAGCGTTCAGCCCGACAATCACCGGGGCGGGAATCGCGGTGGTCGGCCGATAGGGAAATGTCGCGTGCGGCGGACGCATGCGAGGTAGGAACACGAACGGAGGGATAACATGGCACCGGAAATGACCCAAGTGACGATGGAAGCGCCCGCCCCGCGAGAAATCCCGGCACCGCCGGATTTCCCCGTCACATGGGAGCGACCAGAGGAAGCGCAGGCATTCTGGATGCGCGACCCAATGCACTTCGGCACGCAGATCACCCCGCTGGAGGGCGTGTACCTGGGTCTGTTCATGGATCACGGGTTCGCACATGCGGCCAAAGCGCTCGGTATGCCGATCCACTTCATCGCGCGCCGCATCAACACGCACTATTATCAGGCCATCGTGCCGATCACGACCGATCACGCGGCCCTCGAAGAGATCGAGCGTCAGGTTGAGCAGCGCCTGGGCGCGGCGGTCGGGAGTTTCGGTGCGGCGTGGCGGGAGGAGTACCTGCCGGAGATTCAGCGCTCCATCGCCGATTGGGAGGCATTCGATCTGCGCGGGGCGGCGACACCGCAACTCGTCGCGCACCTCGATACGAGCCTCGTCCGCGCGAAGCGGCTGATGGAGATTCACTTCCTCCTCGCCATTCCGATGCTTCTCGGCATGAGTCTGTTCGATGAGCTCTATGCCGACCTCTTCGGCAACAGCGATACCTTCGCCGCCTACACATTGCTGCAAGGTTTCGACAACAAGACGGTCGAGGCCAACCGCGCGCTGTGGAAACTGGGCCGCACCGCCCGCGCGTCCGACACCGCGCGACGCGCACTGGAGGAGCAGGCCGCCGCGCGGGTCATCCCGACGCTGGAAGGCTCCGCCGAGGGGCGCGCCTTCCTCGCCAAGCTGCGCGCCTATCTGGAAGTCTACGGGAAGCGCGGGAACACCTGGTTCATGCTCGCGGAGACGCCGTGGATCGACGATCCCACCCCCGTCATCCGCACGCTGAAGGACTATATCACCCAGCCGGAGCGCGATCCCGACAGGGAAATGACGGCGCTCGCCGCCGCCCGCGAGGTGGCGCTCACGCAGGCCCGCGCGCAGTTGGAGGGGTATCCCCAGGCCGTGACCGGACAATTCGAGGGACTGCTGCGCGCGGCACAGGACGGGACGGTCTTGCAGGAGGACCACAACTTCTGGATCGACTACCGCAGTACATACGAGATGCGCCGGGTGATCCGCGAGTTTGGGCGGCGCATCGCGGCAGCGGGCGTGATCGATACGGAGGACGATATCTTCTTCCTCACCTTCGATGAGATTCGCGCGGCGACGATGCTGCCGGAGCGAACGCAGCAGGCAGTCGTCGCGGAGCGCAAGGCCGAGATGGCGCGCTTCGCGACCGTCCAGCCGCCGTTCGCCCTCGGCACGGAGCCGCCCGGCCCGCCGCCGGATAGTCCGCTCGGCCGGGCAATCGGCAGATTCTTCGGCGGCCCGCCCCAGGAGTCGCCCGACGCGGGGGTGCTCAAGGGGAACGCGGGGTCGCGCGGCATTGCCCGCGGTCCAGCGAAGGTGCTCCGCTCGCTCGATGAGGCAGGCAAACTCCAGCCCGGCGACATCCTCGTCTGCGAGACGACCGCGCCGCCGTGGACGCCCCTTTTCGCCACCGTCGCCGCCGTGGTGACGGATACCGGCGGCATCCTCAGCCACTGCGCCGTCGTCGCGCGGGAATACATGATCCCCGCTGTCGTCGGCGTCGGCATGGCAACACACGTCATACAAGACGGGCAGTTGCTCGAAGTGGACGGCACCAACGGCACGGTACGCATCATCGGCTGACCGCTCGAACAGTTCCGCAGCCGCCCCATAGAGTGGGGCGGCTCCCTTTGGTGGAACAGGTTTTCAACCTGTGAAGGCTGGCAGGTTGAAAACCTGCCCCACCAATGTTGGTAAGGTTCATCAGCCTGTGCGAGAGGCTGCAGGCACACCTACGCCACCGAGGAGATTTCTCTATCTACTTTTGAACGCGCGGGAAGCCGAGGATTTTGTGACTACACCATCACTGAGCAGCGAGCAGGCCATCGGTGTCACCACCCTGACGCGGCCGGACGGGGCAACTGCCCAGCCGACCACCGAACGACGGGTGATCGTTGCCATCGCCCTCGGCACGATGCTCGCGCCGCTCAACTCGACGATGATCGCCGTCGCGCTGCCACGGATCATCCAGGATTTCCATGTCCGCGTCGCGACGGCGGGCTGGCTCGTGACGACCTATCTGATCGCAATGGCCTCCTTGCAGCCGGTGGCGGGCAAACTCGGCGACCGCCTCGGGCGGCGGCGTCTGATCCTCGGCGGGCTGATCTACTTCGGCGTCGCCTCGCTCGGCGCGACACTCGCCACCAACCTGCCACTCCTCTTCTTCTTCCGCGTCCAGCAGGCGGTCGCGGGCGCAATTGCCCTGCCCAACGGCACCGCGCTCGTCCGCGATCTCGTGCCCCTCGACCGGCGCGCCCGCAGTTTCGGGATGATCGGCAGCGCGACCGCCTTCGCCGCCGCGCTCGGCCCGCCCATCGGCGGCGTGCTCGTGCAGACATTGGGCTGGCGGTCGATCTTCTTCGTCAATGTGCCGCTCGTCCTCGCCGCCGTGCTCTTCGGCTGGCGCGCCATCCCCACGACGCATACCGAGCGCGGCAGCCGGGGCTTCGATGTGGTCGGGGCGTGCCTGCTCTCGGTCGTCCTGATCGGCCTGACGGTGCTCCTGACGCTGAGCAAGCGGGCGGAGAGCGCGCTCCTGCCCACGCTGGGTGGGCTCGCGCTGCTCGGGCTGGGAGCAGTCTTCATCCGCTACGAGGCGCGCCACCCGGACCCGGTGCTGCAACCACGCTTCTTCCGCGTGCGGTCGTTCGCGGCGGCGAATGGCGCGATCGCCCTCAGTAACCTGGCGATGTACTCGACGCTGCTCACCGTGCCGATCCTGCTCTCGCGACGCGGCGGCTGGTCGAGCGCGAAGGTCGGCGTGCTGCTCGTCATGCTCTCAGGCGCGATGGTGGTATGCAGCCCGCTCGGCGGGCGGCTCGCGGACCGCGTCGGGCGGCGCTGGCCGACGGTGATCGGCCTCGCGCTCCTGACGCTCGGCGTGCTGCCGCTCGCGCTGGCCGGCGGCGGGATCGCCATCCCCCTCCTGCTCGGCGGCCTCGGTGTGGCGGGGGTCGGGCTGGGGCTCTCCTCGGCGGGGATGCAGACGGCGGCGATTGAGGCGGTCGGCCCGCGCGAGGCGGGCGTCGCCGCCGGGGTCTTCTCAACGAGCCGCTACCTCGGCAGCATCGTCGGATCGAGCCTCCTCGCCGGTCTGCTCGGCGCGGCGGGCAGTGGCGGTTTTCGGATGGTCTTCGTGATGGTCGCCGCCGCCGCGCTCCTCTCCGCCCTCGTCGCCCTCGTCCTCCGCGACCACCCGGCGGAGGCGATCGGCAGCGGTCGGTAGGGACTATCCCCGTTCCGGTAGTTTCGCGTACGATAGGCGCCACGGCGGTACGGCGGACGGAACGAGGGAACGGAGCGGCGGCGTGACAACGACACTGGAAGCGACGGTGGTGCGGCTATTGATCGGACGGCATCCACTGATCACCCTGGCGGAGAAGCAGGCATCGCCGGACGGCCACTACCTCGTCTCGGCCCGCGTGCCGGAGGTGCGCGCCACGCTCGAAGGACTGGAAGGCGACCGGCACGCCGGGTTCACGCGCCTCGCCGATGCGCGCGTGCCGCAGTATCCGCGCGGCACGGAGATCCATAACAGCCGGCAGGTCTCGCTCGTCGCGGAGGAGGAACTGGCCGAAATCGCGGCGAACATGGGCGTGCCGGTGATCGAGCCGGAATGGATCGGCGCGAACCTCGTGCTGCGCGGCGTGCCGAACCTCTCGCACCTGCCGCCGATGACGCGCATCTACTTCCCGGCACTCGCCGCACTCGCCTTGGAGGGAGAGAATCACCCCTGCCTCTTCCCCGGCAAGGCGATCCAGCACGCCTACCCGGAGACGCCGGGGCTCGGCAAGCAGTTCCCGAAGGCGGCATACCATCTGCGCGGCGTCGTCGGCTGGGTGGAGCGCGCGGGGATGATCCGCGACGGTGATACGGTGCGCATCGATGTCCCGGACGTGGTCCCCTATCGGGCGTTGGAGTTGGTGGCGCGGTAGTGCGCAATATCGCTTACCGGACAATCGGGGAGGCGGAGAAGGGATCACACGGGCAGGGGAGGCACGCGATCACCGTCGGCGTCCTCTCGGACACGCATATTCCGCACCGTCTCCCGGCATTGCCCCCGGCAATTCCCGCCTTCTTCGCGGCGAAGGCGGTCTCGCTGATCCTCCACGCGGGCGATGTGGACGAGCCGGGTGTGCTCGATACGCTCTCCACCGTCGCGCCCGTGATCGCGGTGCGCGGCAACCTGCACCTCGCCTCGCGCTCGCGTTCCAGCCCGCACCTGCCGTACGCGGTCCATCTCGACATCATGGGGCAGCGGATCGTCCTCACGCACGGCCACGGCCGGCCGCATCAATGGCTGTGGGACAAACGACGCGGCTTCATCAAGGAAGCGCCCACCGCCGCGACGCGCGACGCCTTCAATGCGGAGTTGATTAAGCGGAACCATCGCCGCTTCCCGGACGTGGATGTCCTCATTTTCGGCCACTCGCACCGGCGACTCTGCCGCCGCGTCGGCCGGACGCTCTTCCTCAACCCCGGCACCATCGCCCACGCGCGGGACGAGGCCGCCTCCGTCGCCCTCCTCACCCTCACCGCCGACGGCGCGACCGCCGAATTCCACGAAATCAGCGGACAGCAGGCAGCAGGCAGCGGGTAGTCCCGCGAGCGTCCATCGCAACACTGCTTCCCGTTAGACGCAACACGCCCGCCGCCGGATTGTTCAGGGAGGGGACATCAACCGCCAAGACGCCAAGGACGCCAAGAACGCCAAGAAAACACCGAGCGCAGAGAAAAAAAGGAATCCCCTCTGTGTCCTCTGTGCTCAATCCCTCTTCCCTCTTGGCGCTCTTGGCGCTCTTGGCGGTTCGATCCCGTTCCGCGCTATACTGCGAGCATCGCGCACGAGGGACGGATGGAGCGTATCGAGGGAGGGAAAGCCTGTGGCGCCGACGATTGTTACCGCTGACCGCATCTGGGCTGCCGACGGAGAGGGCGTCCGCCATCGCGCATTCGTGCAGTACGAGGTCGACACGATCACGACCATCGGCAATCAGGCGGACCTGCCGCACGATGGCGAGACGGTCGCCCTCGGCGACGTGACGCTGATGCCGGGGCTGATCAACTGCCATTGCCACCTGACCCTCTCCAGCGGCCCGAACCTGCTGCAAGACTATTTCAGCATGACGGACGAACTGTTCATGGCGCTGGCGATCAAGCACGCGAAGGAAGCCCTCTTGGCGGGCGTGACGACGCTGCGGGACTGCGGCACGAAGAACAACATCGTCTTCTCGGTGCGCACGGCGCAGGAGCTGGGGCTGATCGACTCGCCGCGTATCTGGGCCTCCGGCGCGTGCCTGACGAGCACGGGCGGGCATTGCTACTTCTTCGGCGTCGAGGTGGACGGGGAGACGGAAATCAAGCAAGCGGTCCGCGCGCAGGTGAAGGCGGGGGCGGATTTCATCAAGGTGATGGCAACGGGCGGCGGCATCACGCCCGGCACGAACCCGCGCCGCGAGCAGTTCTCGCAGGAAGAGATGGTCACCCTCGTCAACGATGCGCACCGGCTCAATAAGCGCGTCTCCGCCCACTGCCACGGCACGCCTGGCGTCCTCAACGCCACCATGGCGCGCGTTGACACCATCGAGCACTGCTCGTTCATGGTCGAGGAGGCGCCGGGGTTTAAGTATGAGCCGGAGATCGTCGCGCAGATCGCGGAGCGCGGCATCTACGTCGTGCCGACGACGAGCGTCGGCTATCGGATGCTCGAAAAGGTGATGCGGGGCGAAATCCCGCGCACGCCGCAGCTTGAGGGGGTCATCGCCAACCAGCAGTCGCACATGGCGAACATCGGCAGGCTCGTCACACAGGGCGTGCGCGTCGCCTCCGGCTCCGATGCGGGCGTCGGCTGCACCTATTTCGATGACTTCGCGCTCGATGTCGAGTTGCTCGTCACCACCGCCGCCGGATTCACGCCGGAAGCGGCGCTCTACACCGCCACCGCTACCGCCGCCGATGCCCTCGGCCGCGACGACCTCGGCGTCCTCGCCGCCGGCAAGAAAGCGGACATGATCGCCGTCCGTGGCAACCCGACCGAGGACATCCACGCCCTGCGGAAGATCGAGATGGTCATGCTCGGCGGCAGGAAATACGTGGGCTGAGGAGAATCCATACGAGCGGGGCTCAAAACCTCTCTTCATCCCACACCCCGCTCAATGCCGCTCTCTCTGTTCCATACACGCGGTTCCATGCCGCGCGAGGCTACCCTGCGGGATGCCCAGCAATGGACGACACGGTATACTACCGGGCGAGATGCATACTGCAGAGAGAGAATGGATCCTCATATGGTAGACCAGCAACACGAGCAAGAAGTGCGGCGGACGGTCAAGGTGAATATTCCCCATTTCTGGGGGTGGTTCGCCTTCACGATCGTCCTTGCGGTCGTCATCCTCCTCACGGTTGTCCGGCCATTTATTGTGCCGAAGTCGGTCGTGCTAACCACGGCGGCGATCTTCGCACTGTGGTGGCTGCTCGGTGGCCTCTTCTTCCGCGCCCGCTTCGCGAAGATGATTGGCAAGCGGCGGCGCTCCGGGCTGCGGGTAGGCGGTTGGGCGCTCGACGGCTGGCACGCGCGGCATCAGCGCCACGGATCATATTGGCGCGCGATGCGCTCGTGGGTCCGCTGACGATCGACGCATGAGTGACCTGCAAGCCGACAACTACCGCGCGTCCATCGCTGCGGCCTTTCCCGCGCTCGCCGTGCGGACGATCCACTTTCTCGCCGAAGGGTGGGACAGCGTCGTCTGGACGGTGAACGGCGACCTCGTCTTCCGCTTCCCGAAGCGCGCATCAGTGGTGACGGGGCTACAGCGAGAGAGCGCCCTACTGCCCCTGCTCGGCCCGACGCTCCCCGTGCCGGCGCCGCACTTCACATACATTGCTGAGCCGTCCGTCACCTTCCCATATCCCTTCGTCGGCTACCGCACACTGCCCGGCGTGCCGCTCAGTGATGCGCCAGCGACGATCATCAAGCCCGACCGACTGGCAGCACAGATCGGCGCATTCCTGATCGCGCTCCACCGCTTCCCGCTCGCACAGGCGATCGAATGCGACATCCCGGCTACCACACCCGACGTATGGTACGCGGAGTACGCCGCGATGCTGGCAGAGATACGAACGCTCTACCCGCGCATGACACCGGCGGAGCGCGAGCGGACAGAACGCCTCTTCGCTGACTACCTCGACGCGCCGGAGACCGCACAATTCAACCCCGTCCTCCTCCATCGCGATCTCGGTGGCGACCATCTCCTGCTCGACCCCCGAACCGGCGACCTCGCCGCCGTCATCGACTGGGGCGACCTCGCGATTGGCGATCCCGCACAAGATTTCTGCGGCCTGCCGACCACCTGGCTCCCCACGCTCCTCTCCCACTACGAGGGCGCGGTAGACGCGACCTTCGCGGAGCGCATCGCCTTCTATCGCGCCCTCAGCCCCTATCACACGCTCGTTTTCGGCCTGCGCACAGGCAGCGAGCAATGAGCAATGAGCAATGAGTGGGCAGTGGACAGTGGACAGTGGGCAGCAAACGGTAGGGGACTCAACCACACGCTCGGCTCCTTAGTTGACCACTCGTTGCTCATTGCTCATTGCTCCCTGATACTGGCCGCATGGAGAACTGGCACGACCCGGACTACGAAATGATCGCCGCGCTCTACGCTGCGGAGTTCCCGCCTGCGGAGATGGACGACCCGGATGCGGCGTTCCTGCTCGCCTTCGCGTCGCGCACGGGCGGGCCGGTGCTCGATCTCGGTTGCGGCGCGGGGCGGTTTCTTGTGCCACTGGCGGAAGCGGGATACACGGTGACGGGCGTCGATACCGCCGCCGCTATGCTGGCGGAGGCAGGAGCAGCGGTGGCGGATGCGGGATTGACGGAGAAGGTGACGCTGCGGCAGGACGATTTTCGCTCGCTCGCCACGCTCGGGGATGCGCGATGCGCGCTCGCCTTCTGCGCGCAGAATACCTTCCTCCACATGCCGGATACCACCGCCCAAGAGGTCGCCCTCCGCGCCATCGCGACGCATCTGCGGCCCGGCGGCCTGCTCGTCCTCGATCTCATCCACCCGAACCCGGAACTGCTCGGCGCGTATTACGGCGCGATCACGCACGAGGCAACATTCGCGAGCGCGAACGGCTGCCGTGTCGACCGCTTCGTCTCCGCCTTTTACCGCGCCGCGACGCAGACGGTCGAGGCAACCTGGTTTTACGACATCACCGCGCCGGACCGCACACTTCAGCGCATCGTCGTCCCTTTCACAATGCGGCTGATCGGGCGATACGAGATCGAACTGCTGCTCCGGGAGGCGGGCTTCGCCATCGAAGCGATCTACGCCGACACCGACCTCTCGCCCCTCGATGACGGCGCGGACCGCATGATCGTCGTCGCGGTGCGGGGAAGAAATTGAACTACTGAGACACAGAGGGGGTGCATCTAGTCAAAACATACCCCGCGTCCTTTTGCAGTAAGCTTGGCAAATAGGCCGGTGACATGCGGGAAGGAGATTCTCGTGACGAGGTCGGGCGAGCAGAAAGGTTGGATGCAGCCGGAACAGTGGGATGCCTTGGTCCGTGGGGAAAAATGCCCAGCCTGTGCGGAGGTTCGCTCAGGGGCCACGGAGGAAGGGCATCTGGTCGCCCGCCTACAACTCAGCCACTTGCGCCTCATGCATAATCAGTTCGTGCCGGGCTACTGCGTCCTGGTCTGCACGCGACATGTGCCGGAGCCCTACCATCTCTCCCCCGACGAACAGGCGCGCTTCTTCCAGGATCTGGTTCGCGCTACCCAGGCACTCGATCGCGTCTTTGCGCCCGTGAAGATGAACGTCAATCTGCTCGGTAACCTGGTGCCGCATCTGCACGCGCATCTCGTGCCGCGCTACTACGGCGACCCGGCGCCAGGACGACCGATTGATCCGGGCCAGCAGGTAGTCACACTCCCTGCTGGAGCGTATGAGGAGCGCGTCCGGCAAATCCAAGCAGCCCTCCAACTCAGTGAGTGCAACGACGATATATTGCACATCAGGTGACAGTGCCCAATGAAGCATGGGAGTGACTTGGAACGTTTGCCACGTGAAGTGCAAACCAGCGAGGGGTAAGCCTTGGCTAAGTGTGGAGAGGGATTCTGGTTCAGATTCAGAGAGTGCTGCGATGCCCCTACAAGGTTTCTACTCTAATCTGAACCGCATTGGCCTCTGGGCAGCACGTGGTGATCACGGGAGGCTGACCGATACATGAGCGATCTGCGGCAGGAACTCTACCTGATTGCCGACGAGATGCGCGGGATGGCGACGCTCGGCAGAGAATTCGCCAACAACATTTACGAAGTCGAGCGCGCCCACCGGATGGCGGAACTGGCGGCGAAGGTCGCCGCGCTCGCGGACGAGGGAGGGCTCGCGGACGTGCAGGCCGTCTTCGATGCGGAGCCGTGGCGTCGCATCTCGCCCGCAGTTGGCGCCGAGGCGGCCGTTTTCGATCCGCAGGGCCGCATCCTGCTCGTCCAGCGGAAGGACAACGCGCGCTGGGCGACACCGGGCGGTATCGCGGAGATCGGTCAGACCCCGGCGGAGGCGGTGCTGCGCGAGTTATGGGAAGAGGCGGGGTTGCGCGGCACGGTCCGGCGACTGCTCGGCGTCTTCGATGGGCGGCTCTGGGGATCGAGGTCGAAGGTCCACATCATCCACTTCGTTTTCCTCGTCGAATGCGCGGAATTAGCGCCTATGCCCGGCGTGGAAATGCTGGATGCCCGCTTCTTCCCGCCCGAGGCGCTGCCGCCGGAGATGCATCGGGGCCACGATCTGCGTGTCCCGATCTGCTGCCAACTGGCGCGTAGCGGCGAGACCTTCTTCGATCCCGCCGCATCGTACGGGCAGGAATTGCCGATGCACCAGCGGCCAATCGCGCCGTAGGTATGGTATCGTGAGCGGGTTGTATTGCCGGTTCGTCGCTCTCAGGAGTTGCGCGATGCAGAAGTTCTGGCACATCCCCGTCTATCCCCGACCCCGCCGCGTCACGGCGACCTCCCTGCCCGTCTGGGACGAGCACGACCCGAACGAGCGGGTGATGATCCAGTCCGACGAAAACCTCCGCACCCTCATGCCCGCCTGGACATTCACGATCGCCTCGCTGCTCGGCTTCTTCCTGCTCGTCGCGCTCTTCGGCTATGTGCTCAAATAGATGACGACAATTACCGCTATTCGTTGCATCCGCACCCGCGCGGACGGAACGTGGACGATCGTCAAGGTACTGACCGATCAGCCCGGACTCT
>JBPCMC010000438.1:0-8172 GCA_051002645.1 Thermomicrobiales bacterium | reverse complement strand
GCGCCGCTTCGGCGAAGACGAAGGAGAGATCGGCGATGTGTTCGAGCACCAGATTGCAGGCGATCAAATCCACCGACTGATCGGCGCAGGGCCAGGGTTGCGTGAGGTCCGCCACGGAGAAGGTTACCGTCGGCCCAAATCCTTTGGCCCTGGCCTGCGCGAGCATCCCTTCGGAGAAATCAACGGCATGGATGGCGTCGCCGATCCGCGCGAGCAATTGCGTGTTCTTGCCCGTGCCGCAGCCGATCTCGAGGATGGCGCGATAGTGGCGCGCGGCCAGGATGGCGCGGGTAGCCATCTGATCGAGATCGCGCGTCAGATTGCGATCTGTGTCATAGGTTGATGCCCACGCGGTATATGCGCTCTGGATCGGTGAGGGAGTCATTGGCCCTCCGATAGATAACGTAGGACGGTCGGAGAATCTGGTGGTTGCGGGCTTCCAGCCTGTAAAGGGCAGGCTGGAAGCCTGCCACCACCGAAGAAAGCACGCC
The DNA here is from genome assembly GCA_051002645.1 of Thermomicrobiales bacterium. Lineage (GTDB taxonomy): Bacteria > Chloroflexota > Chloroflexia > Thermomicrobiales > JALYUS01 > JALYUS01. Next base: position 7,681 of record JBPCMC010000438.1, on the reverse strand, counting down.
ACTTACATCATTGCTTTACCACACGATACCGGCGCGCTCCGCTTGCATCGCCATGAAGGCGTCATCGTCCATCGTGTCGCGCGCGTGGAGGCCCTGTTCGGCGTCCGGCGTGGCGGGCCAGCGCAGTTTGCCGGGCGCGGGTGCGACGAGCGAGCGGACGATGGCATCCGCGACGACAGACGGCTCGGAGCCGCCCGGTGCGGTGGGCCGCAGCCGCTGCGCAAGGTCCGCGTACGGGTTGCTCGGGTCATCGTAGGTGCGCGCTTCGAGGTGCATGTTCGGGATGAAGGCGGTCTTGATGCCGCCCGGCTCGATGATGACGACGCGGATGTTGAATGGCCGCAGCTCATACGCCATCGACTCCGAGATCGCCTCCAGCGCGAACTTCGTCGCGGGATAGTAACCGTTGAGCGCCACCGCCACGCGCCCGGAGACGGACGAGACATTGACGATCGCGCCCTTGCGCCGGGCGCGCATCGCCGGGAGCGCGGCACGGGCGAGGGCGCAGGCGCCGAAGAAGTTGACATCGAACATTGTGCGAATCTCCGCGTCGTCCCCATGCTCGAAGGAACTACGGTACGAATACGCGGCGTTGTTGATCAGCGCGTCGAGCGGCCCGACCCGCTCGACGAGCGCCGCCCCCGCCGCGTGGTCCGTCACGTCGAGCAGGGCAACTTCGCAGCCCGCCGCCCGTAGCGCCGCACCATCTTCTTCCTTGCGCACCGTCGCCACGACCGATGCGCCCTCCTGCATCAATCGCTCCGCTGTCGCCTGGCCGACGCCGGTGGACGCCCCGGTGACGAGGATACGCGCGCCTTTGAGTTCAATCGGATCGCTCATGGTGCATACTCCTTGCTCTGGTGATGCGAGAGTGGCCGTGCCACAATGCATCATAGCCATTCTTGATGCGACGTGAAGGGGCCACGTTCCTTCTCCGAAAAATCATCATCCGTCGCTCGGGCGTACCAATGAAGGATATATGTTGGAACCACTGCCACCAGAGGTACGTGAGCTCTTGGATACGCTTAATGCGCCTCCGCGCCTCATTGCCCATCTTCGACTCGTGCATCATGTGGCCTTCGAAGTCACCACTATGCTCGATCGGACATGGCCCGGCCTTCCATACGATCGGCAGGCTGTCCTCGTGGGCGCGGCGACGCACGATATTGGCAAAATCGTGCACCGGCATGAATTGAGCGAACCTGGGCGACAGCACGAAGATAGAGGCGTCACATTGCTTCGGCAGCATGGCTTCTCAGAAGAGCAGGCTCGGTTTGCGCGTACACACGGACAGTGGGAGAGCGATCCCGCCACAATGTTGGAAGACCTTTTAGTCGCCCTCGCCGACACAATATGGAAGGGGCAGCGAGATGAGAACTTGGAAAGAGTACTTGCGCTGCATGTCGCAGCGCTTCAATGTCAGGAACCCTGGGCGATATACCTGGCTCTCGACGATCTAATTCAGCCGATTACGCAAGGTGCCGATGCTCGCTTGCTGTGGCACACTCAGCATCCACTATGAAGCGCGCAAGGAGATCAACATGACACGAAAGCCGCATATCTACATCCATCGGGCAGCGGAGTGGTACGGGCTCTACATGAATGCCGAGAACGAGGCGCGCCTGCGGGAGTTTGCGACCGTCACGTCCGCCGGGACGCGAGCGGAGCCGCTACCCGCCGATGCGCTGATCGCGGAGATGCACGGGGCGGACGGCATCCTCTCACTAAATGGCATCGGCGTGACCGAGATCACCACCGAGGCGCTGAACGCGGTCGGTACAATCAAAGTAGCCGCCATTGCCCACTGGTGGCACGGCGGCCACGTCCCGGCGCAGGCGATGTGGCGCGCGGCGGGCGTCACGGTGATCGACGCATCAGACGCCACGACGGACGCGGTCGTCGAATGGGTGATCGCCGCCGCCCTGATGGGCGTGCGCCGCTTGGTGGAGTTCGACCAGATGCTGAAATCCGGTAGTCTCTGGGCGGAGCCGGGTCGGCGGAACGCCGGACTGCTGGGCGAGAGCGTCATCGGCCTCGTCGGTGTTGGCCGCGTCGGTCGGGTGGCGGCGCAGCGGTTCCATACTTTCGGCGCGACGCTGATCGCCTACGACCCGTTCCTCTCCGACGAAGACGCCCGCGCGCTCGGCATCCGGCAGGTCACGCTGGAAGACCTGCTGAAGAATGCGGATGTCATCTCGCTCCACATGGCGGTGACCGACGCGACGCGTGGGATGCTCGGCGCGCGCGAGTTTGGCTTAATCAAGGATGGCGCCGTCTTCATCAACTCGGCACGCTCCGCCATCATCGATTCGGACGCGCTGGTGGCGGAACTGCGCACCAACCACTTCCATGCTTTCCTCGATGTCTATGATACCGAGCCCCTGCCACTCGATGACCCGCTCCGCTCGCTCCCGAACGCCTTCATCACCCCGCACATCGCGGGCGACACGAACAGTATGTTCATCCGTTGCGGCCGCATCGCCATCGAACGACTGCGCGACTACTTCGTGAGCAATAAGTAACGAGGGGTTGAGGCTCCGCGATGTGGGATAGTAGCTCAGTACGAGATAGGCGAGACGCGATTTGACAGTATAGGAACAAGGGGAGCGGGCTGGGTATCATGGATTCGAACCACTCCGAACGTCGCTATATACACGGGCTGTTCACCCCGCTTACGCTGCGACCCCCATGCTACCGTTTACACTACCGGCCCAGCCTACTCGTCCCGATTATACCATCCGTCAGTAACGTGGTCTACTGAAATCTCTTCGAGCACGACTCTCCCACCCTTGGTGCATGCTATGTCCCCACAAGCCAATCCAAGGCGACGGTGGCATTCAGATCGATGGTATCGAGGACAGGAAGCCGATGGCGGAGTTGGAGATCGAGGAGCAACCAATCTTCGAGCGTACTCCGCAACTCACGTTCGGTCTGCTTGCGGGTCACTTCGTTGGCCCAGACACCCTCGAAGCCGGGCACTTCAATGTTGCCATAGACCGTCCCATCGTCATAGCGCTTGTACTCCGCGTGTCGCATCGCGCCTTCAATAAATTCCGTTAGCATCGTCGCTTTCCTGCAATTTGCCGGTCGATTCATTACTTTACGGCGAGCCAATCGAGGGCGACGGCGGCGGTCCAGGATTGGTCGGCGGAGCCGAGCAGTTCGCCGGTGAAGGGCTCGTAGTATTCGTCGAAGCCGCCATCGGCGAGTTGATCGAGCGAAACGCGCCGGAGTGCGGCGGCCCGCTCCGTCTCCCCGGCCTGCACGAGCGCCCACCAGAAGAGCCAGTTCATCACCGGCCAGGTCGGGCCGCGCCAGTAGCGGCGGGGATCGAACCCCGGCCCCTCCGGGCTGGTGCTCAGGGGCATCGGCCAGCGGAGTTGCGGATGGCCCAACCAGGCCGGTGAATCGTACGTTGCCAGCATGGCCGCGCGCCGCTCCGGTGTGAGATGCCCGGCGATCAGCGGGGCGAAGCCGCCCATCACGCGCACGGGGATTGCCGCCCTAGCGCGCAGATCGTAATCGAGCGCGAGGCCGAGGGTCGGGTCCCACCGCTCGTCCATGCCGCGCAACCCGCGATCCCGCCATTCGGTAATCTGCGCCCGCTCGTCGTCCGGCGCGCCGATGATCTCCGCGATAGCGAGCAGGGCATCGTTCGCGGCGACGAAGATGCCGCTGAAGAAAACTCCCTTGAGCAGAAACGGGTTGGTCCGGTAGATCGTCGCTTCGTCGTAGCGCGCCTGCTTCATTACCTCAACGATCCAGAGGTAGCGGTCGTATTCGGCCATTGTCGGGCGCATCGAGGCGTCCGTGAGCGTCAGGTCGAGCCGCTGATAGGGCGGCAGATCGCCGACTGTGATCGCCGCCATTGGGCTATCCCACGCGGGCGAATTATCCGAGCCGCCCTCCCACGGGTGGTAGATGGTGACGAGGCCCGACCCTTCCGGGTCGCGGTCGGTCGCGAGGTAGCGGTGCCAGGCGAGCAGTTGCGGATAGAGCTCGCGCAGGAAGGCGGTCGCGTCGGCAGCCTCCGCCTCGTCATGCTGCCGGGCGATCTCCCAGATGTAGCGGGCGGCGATGGCATGGACGGGCGGTTGGCACATGCCGCTCGTCTCTATCCCGGTCGGGATATTCGGCGAGACGGCCGTCCCCCACCGTTCGATGTTGGGGAAGTAGCCGCTCGCCGCCGGATTGAAGACGATGTGCGGCACCATGCCCGTCGCCCACTGCGCGCGGAAGAGCATCCGCAGTTCCTGCGCGGCGCGGCGGGTGTCGAGATGCGCGCGACCGATGGCGATGAAGGCGCTGTCCCAACTCCACTGGTGCGGGTAGAGGCGCGGGGCGGCTTTCGTCCAGCCCCCGAGGTCGTTCTCGCGCAGGATCTCCGCCGCTCGGACGGCCATCTGCTCGGACGTACTGCCGAAGGCTTGGTTTGATGTGCTCATTCGGCAGCGATCTCCTTCTGCGTCTCCGGGTCGAACCAGCGCAGTTTGTCCCACTCTGGCTGCAACCAGATATTGCCGCCTGTCTGCACCGCGAAGTCGGTGCGCGTCAGCACCTTGATACGCTGGTCGCCGACGACCGCCGTGACCAGCAGGTTCGCGCCCACCGGCTCGACGACCTCAGCGTGGGCGGGGATGGCATCGGGCGTCGCCGTCAAATCCGCGCGAATGTCCTCCGCGCGGATGCCGACGCGAATGTTGTCATTCGTTGCGCCCGCGAGCGCGTGCGGCGCCTCCAACATGTGATCGCCGACGGCCACCCGCAGATGCCCGTCCTCGCGTATCAGCCGGCCCTGGAGGAAATTCATCGGCGGGTTGCCGATGAAGCCGCCGACGAACTCAGTCGCGGGGTTGGCGTAGACCTCCATCGGCGTGCCGCACTGCACGATCACGCCGTCGCGCATCACCGCGATCCGGTCGCCCAGGCTGAGCGCCTCGACCTGATCGTGCGTGACGTAGATGGTCGTCGTCTTGATCTCATGCACCAACTTTTTCAGCTCGCTGCGGAAATTCAGGCGCAGGAGCGCGTCGAGGTTGGAGAGCGGCTCGTCCATCAGCAGGACGGACGGCTCCATGACGATGGCCCGCGCCACCGCGACGCGCTGCCGCTGCCCGCCGGAGAGTTGCGCCGAGTAGCGCTGCAAATACGGGGTCAACTGGAGAAGATCGGCGGCGCGCTCCACCTTGCGGGCGACCTCGGCCTTCTGCGTACGGTGCATCCGCAGGCCGAAGGCGATGTTGTCGTACACCTTCATGTGCGGGAAGACGGCGTAGCTCTGGAAGACCATCGCGATGTCGCGGTTGCGCGGCGGCAGGTCGGTGACATCCCGCCCGCCGATGAGAATGCTGCCACTGTCCGGGTATTCCAGCCCCGCGATCATCCGCAGCAGCGTCGTCTTGCCGCAGCCGGATGGGCCGAGCAGCACCATGAACTCGGTGTCGGCCACCGTCAGGTCAATGTCATTGACCGCCGGTTGCTTGCTACCGACAAACGTCTTCCGCACCGTCTGAATGTCGATCTCAGCCATGTTCACCTCTGACGAGTAGCAAGTAGAAAGCGATCCGGCTTTCCTGAGAATCAGCATCAGTCTGTGTGCTTGCTACTTGCTACTTGCTACTTTCGACTACCGCACCACGCGCCCCCACATATTGAACAGGTAGCGGCGCATGAAGAAGATGAAGATGAGGGAGGGGATGACGAGCGCGAAGCCGCCCGCGAACTTGTACGGGAGTTGCGAGCTACTGAGCGAGGCGAGCACTTGCGCGGGCAGCGTGCGGTTCTTCACCGTCAGGATCGTCGCCGCGAAGACCTCGTTCCACGATCCGACGAAGGTGAAGATGGCGACCGCCGCCATCCCCGGCAACGAGAGCGGCAGCATGATGCGCCAGAAAGCGGTGAAGGGCGTACAGCCGAGCGTCAGCGCCGCCTCCTCCAGATCGCGCGGGATGCTGACGAAGACGCTGCTCATGACGAGAATCGTCGTCGGCAAGCTGAAGACGGTGTGGACGAGGATAACCCCGAGCAGTTTGTCATAGAGGTTCCAATTGATGAAGGTGACGAGCAGCGGGATGGCGAGGATCACCGCCGGGAAGGCGCGCGTCGAAACGATAAAGAGTTGGAACGCCGCGCGGCCACGGAAGACGAAGCGGGCGAGCGCCAACCCGGCGGGCGCGCCGATTAGCGTGGACAAGATCAGCGTGCCGATGCCGACGATGATGCTGTTGCGCACCGACTGCGGCACGCCCGTGGAGTGGATGAAAAAGGAGAAGGTCGCGGTCGAAAGATCGCTCCGATGCGGGATGAGCGCCTTCGGGAAGGCATAGATCTTCGCCTGCGGGCTGAAGGCGCTGAGGGCGATCAGGTAGATCGGCAGGAGCATGAAGAGGGTGATGAGGATCGCCAGCAGATACAGCCCCACCCGCCCCAGCATATACTTCCGCGAGCGTGTGCGGCGCACGACGGGCGCTGCCATCTCAGCCGGTTTCGTGACGGTCGCGGTCATTCCACCTACCCCCCTGCCCCCTCCCGAAACGGGAAGGGGTGACTCATCTGAATTGCCGCAGCATCTTCGTATTCGCCCTGCCCCATCGCGAGGGCGCACGGCTGTGCGCCCCTACCCTCCCCCTTCCCGAATCGGGAAGGGGGAGGGGGTTAGGTCACAACCCCTGCTGCTCGTCGCGCACCCGCAAGGCGCGCAGATAGATCACCGTGACGAGGATCGAGATGACCAGGATCACGACGGCATACGTGGCGGCGATATAGTTGTTGAATAGGACGGCGGACCAGTTGTACGCCTCCCCAGCCAGTACGGGCACGGTGCGTCCGACGAGCGCGAGCACGATGGCGAAAACCTGGAAGGCGGCGAGCGTGCGCAGGATGATCGCCACCTGGAGGCTGGGGCGCAAGAGCGGCAGCGTCACGTAGCGCAGCCGCTGCCAGGCTGTCGCGCCGAAGACCTCCGCCGCCTCGCCGTAATCCTTCGGGATCACCTGGATACCGGCGAGCAGGATAATCATGACGACCGAGGTCGCGCGCCACATCTCCGCAATCACGATGCAGAGGAACTGGCTGAGCGGGTGCTCGACTGTCAGGAAGGGAAAGGGGTTCTGCTCGAATCCCAGCCCATGCAGGACCGAATTGAGGAAGCCATTCGGGGAGAAGATCGCCAGCCAGACGATCCCGGCGGCGAGGTCGGAGATCGCCAGCGGAATCGCCCAGATGTAGAGGAAGAACCCCTTGCCCTTCAGGTCCGCTTGCAGGAGGAGCGCCATCGCCAGCGCGAGCACCAACTGGCACGGCAGGATGACGACAATGAAGAGCAGCGTGTACTTGACCGCCGGCCGGAAGTAGATGTCCCCCGTCATCCGGTGGAAGTTCGCCGTCGTGAAACCGCCGTGCTCCCCGCGCACGGAGAGGATGAGCGCCTGCACCATCGGCCAGACGAAGAAGACGGCGAGGAAGAGCGTGGCGGGCACGATCAACAGTTACGCGGCCCGCGATTTGCCGGGCCCTCCGGTGCGACGGGTCCGCCGCACCGGGGCCATGATTGCCTGCTCGCGCGCGGCTACTTGATCTGACATGGGCCGGTACTCGCCGGGTCGGGCGCCCAGCATGACGCCTTCGTGTCATTGAGGATGCCCTGCATGATCTTGCCCTCGTCATCCAGGACGGTCTGGAT
>JBPCMC010000437.1:0-5270 GCA_051002645.1 Thermomicrobiales bacterium | reverse complement strand
TCTGCACCTTGCGGCCCGCGTCCGAGAGGAAGGGCCACTGCGCGCCGACCGCGCTGCGGAACTCGTTCGTTTCGAGGATATTGTCCGTCGTGATCGTGACGATCTTCGTGTAGGCGACGGCGATCTGAGGATAGAAGGCAGCCAACGCACGGTGCTGCTGGTGATCCTTCGGTCAATAGTGCCCGCGCGAGAGGATGAGGATCATCGGATCATTCCCTTGCAAGGCGGAGAGGGTCTGCCGCTGCCGGGCATGATCGGTCAGTTCGTAATCCGGAAATTTCGCGCCGGGAACGATGTCTGCGCGCATGATAGATGCTCCTTTCCAGTGAACACGAGCGTGTTATGCGAAGACAACACGAAGAGGCATCACTCTATTTCACCTGAACTCCATAGGACTATGGCATTCTTCGCGTCGGGCCAAAGAAGGAAATCGTTCTCGGAGCGAACGAGTATGTCGTCACCCATTGAGAAATCTCCTGCTTTGTGACCAACGCCGACATAGACATTACCCTTGCTGAAGCCGAATCTAACCACGCGAACCTCGTCGTCTTCATTAGGCCACAAATTCCAGCCAAGAACATCGATTCGTCGGAGAAGATCGCCGATCAGTGGTCGCCAGAGCGGTGTTTCATTCGCTTCAAGTCGCTCATACGCGCCGATTCGTCCAGATGAGGAAAACCCCACTTCTATGCCCGAATCACCTCGCCATACAGCGTTCTGCTTCCACGACACATAGATGTCCGCGCCGTTCGCAAATTCAAGCTCAACTTGGCCGCCCGTGTAGAAGAGCGGATCGTTGATCTCTTCTCCAGTCCATTTCCACTGGAGACACCAATAGGTTACTCGTGCGAGTCGTGTGCCCACGACCGCAGCGAGGGGCGGCGTTGCGCTCCTCATCAGGTACTCATCCATGGTTCCGTCGATGGGTAAAGACACGTTATCCTCGTAACGATGCGGTATCGAGCCAGCCGTATCCAGCGTCCATCAGCATGATGCCCTCGAACATCGCGGGCTGCTCGCGGACGAATTGGCCGCCGAGCGCCGCATAGAAGCGGCGAGCGGGTGCATTCTCGCGCAGCATCCAGACAATGAGCGTCGTGATGCCGTCCGCCGCCAACCGCTCCGCGACCGCGCGCATCAGCGCCCGCCCGACGCCGCGCCCCTGCATGTCCGCGCGCACATGCAGAACATACAACTCGCCCCGATAGCATGGATCGCCGCCCAACTCCGGCCCGCCCGAGGCGATGCCGAGCAACCGCCCGCCCGCGTCCTCCGCGACAAAGACGAACTCCGCGCCATCGGGATCCGCGAGCACGCCGTCCCAGTGGAGAAAGCGCGATACGGCTGTAATGCCGTCCAATAAATCGTCCGGCACGATGCCGCGATACGCCGCACGCCAGTTATCGAGATGCAACCGCGCAATCGCCGCCGCATCCGCCCGCGTTGCCGATCGCACCCGTACCTCATCGCCTGAGATCACTTGCCTCGCACCCGGCGTAGTAAGGCATAAACGTTGATGCTCAGGCCCCATCCGAACGCCTTCGGTACGAAGACACGTGGGTCGTCAGGATTCCATATGCGCGATTTGATACGTCGGAGTGTGGGGCGACGCCAGTCATAGGGCAAACCAAGGAAACGACCCTGTTTATGTTCGTGCATCCGGCAAACCTCCTACGGCAACGACCTCGTTGCATTGTCGATCGATCACTGTTCTCTCTATCGCTCCGCATTGCGGGCGATCAGATAGGCGGCGATGTAGGTGCGATAGGCGCTCACAACGTCCGGCGAGATCCAGCGGATCGCACGGTCGCCGGTGCGTTCGACGGTCGGCAGCATCTCGACCATATCGGCGTGCAGCGAGGTGTTCCACAGCGTCTCGATCGTCACCGGCGTCGTCATCGTGTACGGCTTCAGCGACGCGGCGCGGTGCGTCGCCGCTTCCGCGCCTTGGCGGATGCGGTCGCGCGCGACGGTCGGGTGGACCATCCGGGCGGCGACACGGTTGAGCCCCTGCTTGGTGACGACGGTGACGATCTCCGACCCGAAGTCCGCGATCGCTTCCGCCGCCGTCGCATCGTCGCCCGTGATGAGGGCGATCGGGACGCCGTAATGCCCGGCGACCGCCGCGTTGAGCGTCGCCTCCGAGCAGATGACGCCGTTCATGCGCGTCTCGTACGGGCTGAAGGTGTGGTTGAGGGTGCCGTGCGCGCTCCCCGCCCGCCCGTGATAGCCGACGAGGAAGAGCGCGCCGAACGATTCGTCAAGCCCCTCGACCATGAACATCGGCTTGTGCCGTCCCTGGGTCAACTCGGCGACGGGGTGCAGCAACTCCGCATCGAGGTTGCGCATCGGCCCGTGGCTGTCGTTAATGAGCACTTCCGTCGCGCCCGCCGCCAGCGTCCCCTCGATCGCCGCGTTCGTTTCGAGCGTCGTCAGGCGGCACATCTCGCGGTATGCCGCGCTGTCTCCTCGCACCTGATCCCAATCGACAACCCCCGCGACCCCTTCGACATCGACCGAGATATAGACGTGCATGGACCTTCTCCCTTGATGGTGGCGGCAACCGACGCGGCAAGTATACTGACATTGAGGCGAGATACCTGCATGATCGTCGCGCAATCCGGGATCGGGGTCAGATACTGATGCGTCGTCTCCTCACCGCGTTCCTCACGGCGCTTGGCGTCTGTGTTGTCGCCTCGTTCATCATCGCCATCGCCGCGCACATCGACGGTTCGTCGTGGATCATCTATCCGCTCGGCGCGCTGGTTGTCGTGCCCATCCCGATCATGCTCGTCCTCCTCTATTTCCTTGTCCAGCGCGGGCTCCGCGATGAGCCGGGAGGCGATGCGGTCGGTATGGGCGGACGGATCGAACCGGATAGCGTCGCGGCAGTCGCCCGTTCATTCCCCGCCGACGAGCGCGCTGAGGCGCTGGCGGTTCTCTCCACCTACGGCGTCGGGCCGGACGAGCCGGAATATTCGCACGTCCGCCTGGCGATTATCCGCCTCAGCGACGGCGACCTCGACCGCCTCCGCTACTACACCGACCAGGCGAAGCAGGAATACCGTGCAGTACTGGCATGGGACGCCGAGATGACCGTCACCCATCAAGATTAGTCATCAACTCGTCGGTCATAGAGTTCCTACGCCACAGCCTTGACAGTACAACTCGGCACGATTATGATTTAGTCATAGCTAAATCTGCTTTTTAGGAGTGTGCGATGACTGAGTTGCTCCCGTCTCAATCCGAACAAGATTATCTGAAGGCGATCTATCATCTGACACGAGGAGAAGCGAAGGAGCGGACGGGCCCCGCCGCGCTGGCGGACTGGCTCGGCTTCTCGTGCGCCTCTGCGACGAACATGGTGAAGAAGCTGGCGGAGCGCGGCCTCGTCACGCATAGCCCCTATCACGGCGTCGCGCTGACGGCGATGGGCGAGAAGGTTGCGCTGGAAGTGCTCCGGCATCACCGGCTATTAGAGACCTATCTGAGCGAGCGACTGGGCGTGCCGTGGGAGCGGGTCCATGCGGAGGCGGACCGCCTCGAACATGCACTCTCGGAAGACCTCGAAGCGCGGCTCGATGCCGATCTTGGCTACCCGACGACCGATCCGCACGGCGCGCCGATCCCGACGAAGGAAGGCGTTATCGTCGCCCCGGCAACGCAGCGCCTCTGGCATGTCGCGCCCGGCAGCACCGTCACCGTCGCGGAGGTGGCGGATGAGGACGCCGCCCTGCTCACCTACCTCGCGGATCTCGGCCTCGTCCCCGGCGCGGCGGTGGACGTGCTGGCGAAAGCGCCCTTCGACGGCCCGCTGCATATCCGGGTCGGAGCGAACGACTATGCGCTCGGCGAGACGGTGACGCGCGCGGTGTCGGTCGGTCTGCCCACTTTCCCGCCCGCCCGGAAATCACCTGGCCTCCCGAAACGGGAAAGGGGGGAGAATGCGGGGAGATAGGCAGGTGCAGGAGCGCGACTCGCTACTCACACGCGCGATTGCCCCGGCAGTGGCGGTGGGAGCGGAGGGAACCGTATCCTCAGAGACGGCGGCATCGGGGACACAGGTATTGGAGGGGCGGAGTACGCGGCGCGGCCTCGGGCGCATCCTCCCCTTTCTTGGCCCGGCGTTTATCGCCTGCATCGCCTACATGGACCCCGGCAACTTCGCGACGAATATCTCCGCCGGGGCGCAGTTCGGCTACCTGCTCGTCTGGGTAATCGTCGTCAGCAACCTGATGGCGATGCTGATTCAATCCCTCTCGGCGAAGCTCGGCATCGCCACGGGGCTCAGTCTGCCGGAGGTCTGCCGGGCGCACTTCTCGCCGCGCGTGGTGATTGGCCTCTGGGTCTGCGCGGAACTGGTCGCCATCGCGACCGACCTCGCGGAATTCCTCGGCGCGGCGCTCGGCTTCAACCTGCTCTTCCACATCCCGCTGCTGCCCGCCGGGTTAATCACTGCCATCGCCACCTTCTTGATCCTCGGCATGGAGCGCTACGGCTTCCGACCGATGGAGGCGGTAATCACGGCGATGGTCGGCATCATCGCCCTCTGCTACGCGCTCGAAACCTTCCTCGGCAAGCCGGATTTCGGGCAGGTCGGGCAGAGTTTCCTCCCGCCGAAGTTTGCGGGCACGGAGAGCATCCTGCTCGCCGTCGGCATCCTCGGCGCGACGGTGATGCCGCACGTCATCTACCTCCATTCCGCGCTGACGCAGCACCGTATCACGCCGAAGAACGCCAATGAAGCGCGGCGTCTCTTCCGCTTCGAGGTGATCGACGTCGGCATCGCGATGGGCATCGCGGGCTTCATTAACGTGGCGATGCTCCTGATGGCCGCCGCCACCTTCCACGCACACGGCTTCACGAACATCGACGCCATCGTGGACGCCCACAAGACGCTGGAGCCGATCCTCGGCAGCAGCGCGAGCGTTATTTTCGCCATCTCGCTCGTCTTCTCCGGCCTCTCGTCGTCGGCGGTCGGCACGATGAGCGGGCAGATCATTATGCAAGGCTTCCTGCACCGGCACATCCCGATCTGGGTGCGGCGGATCGTGACGATGCTCCCCTCGCTGATTGTCATCGCCATCGGGGTTGACGCGACGCGGACGCTGATTATCAGCCAGGTCGTCCTCTCCTTCGGCATCCCCTTCGCGCTCGTCCCGCTCGTGCTCTTCACGCGGCGGCGCGATATTATGGGCGCACTCGTCAACCACCGAGTGACGACGGTCGCCATCACGCTCGTCGCCGGGGTGATCATCGCGCTCAATCTC
>JBPCMC010000436.1:0-13462 GCA_051002645.1 Thermomicrobiales bacterium | reverse complement strand
TCACGCTGCTGCATCAGGCGGGCTGGCGGACGATTGCCGCGCGGTTACGCTATTATAGCGGCCACCCGAAGGAAGTCCTCGCCCTCCTCGCCATCCCGCTGGCCGAGAATGCATAAGCCCTGCGCGTGTATCGGATGGGCTGGACAATTGTGTACGCTATCGTTACAATACGTAACGAACTCGCGAACATCGAGCCACACGAATCGCGATGAATGCAATCGCGCTTTTCGTCATCCATGCTCTTCGCCGCACCTATCCTACGCGATGGTTCGCGATTTCGTTTGCGTGCGATTTGCGCGCCGTGCAAAGGGAGAGGTAGCCGGGCGATGTCCGCCGACAACGAGCGCCAGATACGACGAGAGCTTGGTCGGTTTGCACGGGGTGCGCGGAGAGCGTTATCGCTCTCCCAGGGCGATGTCGCCCATGCAGCCGGGTGCAGCACCGCCGCGATTAGCCGATTCGAAAGCGGCGATGCACTTCCAAATACCGCGCACTTACCGGCCATCTTTTCTGCGATCATCGCCGGTCTCGAGAAGACGGGGACAATCGCGGCATTCGTCGCGGGGTGCGCCGCGTGCGGCCGTGTGGTCGGGGCGCGTGACGACGCGGTCATGCCCCGTATCCGCGCCAGCGCACCGGCGATAGGGATGCGAGCGCTCGGGAGTAGCGCGGAAATGCTCCCGCCATTACGGACGGGGAGAGAGGGGGCCGATTGGAATGCCTGGTTGCATTTAGGCCAGCAGGCTGCGGCCTCCCTCGATTTCGGAAGGGCTCAGCGGGCATATCGGCTCGCGATCGACAAGGCTCGGCAGGCACGGCACATCGGCGGTGAAGTCCTCGCACGGGCGGAACTGGCCTACGTGACGAAAGAACTCAGCCAGCCGCGCGCTGCATGGGAAGCGACGGACGAGGTACTCGCCCTCCTCCACCTCACCGATTATCCGCCGGAAGGGCAACGCATGGGACGCGAATTCATCAAGCGCTTTCAGGATCAGACCGCGCTCGATGCATACGCGAAAGTAGCTGAAATCCGTGGTCATATCCTCAACAACAGCGATCAGTTCGACCGCTCGCAGGCGACATTCACGACATTGGACGCCATCGGCCAGGAACTCGGAAGTGGCCACATGATGGCCGAGGCCCGTCAGTTCCGAGCGAGTCAGTTGATTGAACTCGGGCTGCAGTACCTCGACGACGCCCTGACCTGGAATACAGCGACGTGCCCCGAGCTTCTTGATCGTGCCATAGCGATGCTCGGAGATGCGCGGGCGCTCCGCGCAAACACGACGCTACGGCGGGGGCACGATTGGCGTCTCGAAGCGAAAGCGTGGCGTATCCTGGGCAATCGGAAAGCTGCCCGACGGGCGCGGGATGGTGCGGAAGAATGCTTCGCAGGCAGCCTTGCAATCGGACATTTACGCCTTGAACAGGGGATCGCCGAGTCCGCTCGCGGAGACCTGAAGTCCGCGACCGAGATATTGCGCGAAACGGCCTATCTGGCGTGGGAACTTGCCCAACCGATGCTGCTGTCACGCGCGCTCGGCTTCCTCGGTGAAACGCTCGGTGAGCTTGGGGCAACGACCCCTTCATGTATCGAACCGGCGCTCGATTGCTCGTACGCCTCGCTGATCGCATGGCCATATCATTTCGATTGCCGCTACTTCCGTAGTGTCGCAAAGCTTACCATTGCCCTCTTCGGATTGGCAGATCGACCAGTCGAACTCGCCGCCGATCGGGCCGATCCGACGAAGTTTCCCTTCGATCTTGTCTCGCAAACCTCGCCGTATGACACGCAGCGCATAACAACGATCATGACAGAACTCTACAAGATCCCTCGATAGGTCTTCTGCGGAATGGCGATGGCCTGGTTCCGCTCATATACCGCGCATGGGGCGAGGGTACTATCAATCGCGGCGGTTGCATCGCGGCGTCCATGGTGGGATGCTGCCTCGCGCAATCGTTTCTGTGCGGACGCAAACAAAAGGAGCACCAAGAGGATGCGGTACAAGCGACTGGGGCGGTCCGGGTTGAAGGTGTCGGCGGTCGGGCTTGGGGGCAACACCTTCGGGCGATTCGCGGACGAGAAGCAGACGGCGCGCTGCATCCACGCCGCGCTCGATCAGGGCATCAACTTCTTCGATACCGCCGATGTCTACAACAACGGCGTCTCCGAGGAATACGTCGGCCAGGCGCTGGCGGACCGCCGGGAGCGGGCGATTATCACCTCCAAGGTGGCAATGAAGATGGGCGAGGGGCCGAACGACGCGGGCCTCTCCCGCGCGCATATCATCGACGGCGTCGATGCCAGCCTGCGACGGCTCGGCACCGACTACATGGACCTTCTGCAAGTCCATGCGTGGGATGCCGAGACGCCGATCGAGGAGACGATGCGCGCCCTCGACGATCTCGTGCGGGGCGGCAAGGTGCGCTACATCGGCTGCTCGAACTTCACGGCGTGGCAACTGGTCTGGTCCCTCTGGACGAGCGAGCGGCACAACCTCGCCTCCTTCGTCTCCGTCCAGCCGCGCTACAGTCTCGTCGATCGTTCGATTGAGAAGGAACTCCTCCCCGCCTGCCAGCAGTTCGGCGTCGGTATCATCCCCTACAGCCCGCTCGCCGGGGGCGTCCTGACCGGCAAGTACGAGGAGGGCAAGGAGCCGCCGCCCGGCACCCGCGCCCACGGCAACGATCGCTTCGGCAGTCAGCACGGCACGCACCGCAACTTCGAGATCGCCCGCCGCTGCCAGCAATGGGCCGAAGCGCGTGGCCACACCGTCGGCGAACTCGCCATCGCTTGGCTCGTCGCCCACCCGGAAGTCGCCTCCGTCATCGCCGGTGTCACCAAGCCGGAGCAGGTCGAGGCGAATGCTAAGGCGGCGGCGTGGGGATTGACGCCGGAGGAAGTCGCGGAAGTGAACGGCCTGACGGAGTAGATGGCAGCCGGGGCGTGGGGCATTGCCAAGATCTGCGATGCCCCGCGCAGCTGCAACGCCGTGAAACCGGGGCCTACGACCGCGCCACGTCCGCCAGATAGTGCGCGCGGTTGAGCGGCTGCGGGCCGATGCGCGCCCTGATTGGCGCATCGCCGGTCACCGGGACATACCCCGCAAAACTCGACACCCAACTGCCATCGCCGCGCGTCAGCGCTGGCAGCTGTTGTTCGACGGCGCGCAGTTCCGCAGTCGGAATCTCGCAGATGATGCGGTACGACGCGCCGTCACGAAAGGCGTTTCGCATCGTCGCGCGCGCGTTCACCAGTACTCCCGAGACCGCGCCGAATGCATCCTCGGGAATTTCGAGATCGAGCTCTTCGATTGGCTCGCAGACCTCGGCGCCGGCGGCGAGCAGCGCTCGCATCAGCACGAGCGGGGTGAGCTTGCGGAAGTCCCCGGCGGCGCTGATCGGACACATGCCCACCTGGGTGAGCGTGACGACAGCGTCGGTCACCTCCCAGCCGGACAACCCTTGCGTGAACGTCTCGTACACCGTCTCCTCGATGGCGCGGTAGAAGGCGAGCGGTAGTGCGCCCAGCTCGCGCACATAGCGAATGCCGCTCCCGCGCTCGCCCGGTTCGACGCGGAAGCCGACCGTCGCATAGAACGGATTGCCGCTCTCAAAAATGATCTCGGTGTGCGCGCCCATGCCAACCGGACGCTCGATGCAGATTGTCCGGCTCGGTCCGAAGGTCACGGCGACGCCATAGTCCCGCGCCAGCGTCTCCATCACGACTTCCTTCTGCACCTCGCCATAGAGGCGGACCGATAGCTCCCCCGCATCGTTGCGCTGGCGCAGCGAAATGAGCGGGTCCTGCTCCGCGAGGTGATCGAGCGCCGCGCGCAACCGCGTGATCTGGCCCGGCTCGACCGGGCGCACGACGCTTTCCAGCGCCGGCGCCGGAAACGCCCGACCGATCTCCCCGGCTTCCGTCTCGTCGGCGCCGATGCGATCGCCGATGCGCGCCGCCCGAAGCCCGTGCAAGGCAGCGATTTCTCCCGCGCTCGCCGCTTCCGCCGGTACAACGGCGCCCCCGGCGAAGCGATCGATGCCGGTGATGCGCTCCTCGATCTGCTCGATCACGCCGAATGTGTTATGACGGCGCAGCGTCACGCGCTGCCGCACCGCCACACTGCCCGCGAAGAGTCGCACATAGACAAGTTTCTCCCCCGAAGCCCGACGGGTAATCTTGAACACCGTGCCGGCAGCCGGAGCATCCGTCACTTCTACGGCCGTCGGGAGCCACTCCTCGATCCCGGCGAGCAGTTCGGCAACGCCAGCGCCGGTGATCGCCGATCCGAAGAAGACGGGGACGATAGCGCCCGCCGCGATCTGCGCCCGCAACTCCGCCGCAAGGAAGGAGGCGCTCAGATCACCACCGGTGCGATCGAATTCCGCGATCACGCCCTCGTTCGTCTCCGCAAGGAGATCGATTACCGGATCGCGCCAGGCCGGGCTTGCGCGATCCCGCTGGACGATCTCCGCCGCCCGGTCACCGATCCCGGTTGCGGCAGTCATCGCCACGACGCGCAGATTTAGCTTGCGGCGAATGTCCTCGGTGAGCGCCTCGCCGCGTGCGCCGAGACGGTCGACCTTGTTGACGAAGATGAGCATCGGCAGATCGGCGGCGCGGATGGCCCGCGCGAGGCGGCGCGTCTGGGGCTGCACACCCTCGACGGACGAGACCACCAGCACGACACCATCGAGTACGCGCAGCGACCGCTCGACCTCGGCGACGAAGTCCCCGTGTCCGGGGGTATCGATGAGATTGACCTTGAGCGTGTGCAGTTGAAACGACACAACCGCAGATTGGATGGTAATGCCGCGAGCGCGTTCCAACTCCAGGGTGTCGGTCTGTGTCGTGCCTTTATCGACACTGCCGACCGAGGTGATGACACCGGTCTCGAAGAGGATGCGTTCGGTGAGGCTCGTCTTACCGGCGTCTACATGCGCCAGGATCCCGATATTGACAATCGCCATGCGCGACCACTCCCGTTGAAGAAACGTCCGACCGCTGGATGCTTCAACGACTGCCGCATGGGATTCTCCTCGTGCATGTGTGCGAAGGTGTCAAAATCGGCTGGCTCTGCCCTCGGAGCGTGCCGCGAAAGGAGACGCAACCGGACCCGAGGGATCAGACTGACCGCATTCTACCAACATGACACGCAGCGGCGCCAGGAGGAAACCGCGCCACTTCGCCGCGCGTCATGCTCATTTGTGTGTCGGGGACCGGCGCCACCGGGCGATCTCGATGTCTTCGCTGGCGACGCGATCGGTCCCGCCGTGCGCCGTCTTGTGCCCGTCGGAGGATGGACGCAGCGATTGCTGCATCGTCGTGACGAGCACAGCGAGGCCATCCGTCGCCTCGCGTACCGCGCGGGGGGCGTCGCTCTCCGGGACGCCCGACCAGCCCTGACCGGCGCGAGATGCGGACGCTTTGAGCGGGGCGAGACCATTGAGGACATTCGCGGTAGACGCCTCTATCTCCGCGATCAAACGCGCCTGCTGGCGTTCCAGCGCGGCGACCCGCGCTTGCTGCGTCTCGAGCCCCACCGCGAGCGTGCGGCGTACCTGCTCGACGGTCGATGCGATCACGGCGGCCGCGTGTGCGTGCAACCGTTCGATCTCCCGCGCATGCTCGATCTTCGCCGCTTCCCGTTGCGCCTCGGTCACTCCTCGACGGGGTGCGACAGACAACAATGCGCATGCTCGATCTTCGCCGCTTCCCGTTGCGCCTGTGCCCGGTCCGTCAGTTGCTGCGTCTGCGCGCGGACGACATTCGCCTCCGCCCAGGCATAGTGGATGATCTGCGCCGCCTCGTCGCGGATCATGCGCTGGCGGGCCGCGACAACCTCATATCCGTGCGAAACCCTAACCCCCGGCCCCTTCCCCATACTGCCCAGAGGGCGCTGGGAAGGGGAGCCGGAGGAAAGGGAAGGGTTTGGTCAGGTTCGTGACGGTGCGATGGCGGGGATGCTCAGTTGGCTGACGAGGTGGTTGAACTCGGCGACATCGGTTTCGATGACGGTTGAGAGGGTGATGAGGTGGAGGGCGATTTGGTTGGCGAGGTCGTCGAAGACGGCGTGCGCCTGGATGGTCGGGGCGGTGTCCGCGCTGGCGACGGCGCCGGAGAGGCTCGCCAGTTTGTTGTTCAGTTTGATCGGGAAGTTCAGCGGGTCCTCCAGCGCCTTCGAGCGGACCTGGATCAGTTCCTCCTCGACCTCGGCGAGGCTCTTCTTCAGCGTCGCCGCCGCGTCGCGCAGCGGCTGGGCGTCCTCGCGCCCTTCGACGCGCTTCTCCCAGCCTTCGACCTGCGCGCGCACATCGCGTAGTTGGTTGATGCCGTCGTGCGCGCGTGTCAGTTGATCGCGAATCTTCAGCAGGAGTGCGAATTGCGCGTCGAGTTCTTCCTGCGTCGCCGCGACGCGCGGGTCTTTGCGAATCTCGAACGGCACGGTCTGCGTCGTCTCGCCGACGGTGAGACGCGCCTGATAGTGGCCGGGAGGGGCGATCGGGCCGTCCACGCTGCCCGCCCAGAAGATCGCGCCGGGCACATTGGTCGCGTCCGGGTAGCGCATGTTCCAGACGAAGCGGTTCATCCCCGCCTCGGCGGGCGCTTTCGGCTCCTTCTTTTCGTGCGTGTCCTCTTCTTTCTTCTCACCAGCCGGGGAGGGCGCATGGCTATGCGCCCCTACCTCTTTGACCTCCTCGCTCTTGAAGGTTTTGATTTCGTTGCCCTGCGCGTCGAGGAAGGTGAGGGAGATGGGTGTCTCGGGTTTTTCTTTCAGGTAGTAGGTGATGATGACGCCGTCGGTGGGGTTGCGGCCCGCCTCGAAGAAGGTGAGGGGGCTGCCCGGTTTCGGGTCCTGCCAGGTCGTGACGGCGAGGCCACCGACGGAGAGATAGCCCTGCGGCGGGCCGCCCGCGTGGAAGCGGCGCAGGCCGCTCTTGAAGCGGGTTGTCGGGCGCGGCGTGAAGAGGTGCGCGTCGCCCTCCCCGATTCCCTCCGCCAGTTGATGGAGGGGCGTGAGGTCGTCCAGAATCCAGAAGGCGCGGCCATGCGTGGCGGCGACGAGGTCCTGATTCTTTACCGCGAGGTCGTGGATCGGCACGACAGGGAGATTTTGCCGCAACGACTGCCAGTGCGCGCCGTCGTCGAAGGAGACGTACAACCCCGTCTCGGTGCCCGCGTAGAGCAGCCCGGTGCGGTCGGGGTCAGCACGGATGACGCGGGTGAAGGCGTCCGCCGCGATGCCGTCGGTGATTGTCGTCCACGTCTGGCCGTAGTCGGTCGTCTTGTAGAGGTAGGGCGCGAAGTCGTCCGACTTGTAGCGGTTCGCCGCCACGTACGCCGTGGCCGCGTCGTGCGGTGAGGGGTCGATGATCGAGATCATCGCCCATTCGGGCAGATCGGGCGGTGTGACGTTCTGCCAGTTCTTGCCGCCGTCGCGGGAGACGTGGACGAGGCCGTCATCCGACCCGGCCCAGAGGACGCCCTGCTGCACCGGCGATTCGGCCAGCGCGAAGATCGTGCAGTAGTACTCGACGCTCGTATTGTCCCGCGTGATCGGCCCGCCGGACGGCCCCATCCGGGTCGGATCGTTGCGCGTCAGGTCGGGCGAGATCACCTCCCAACTGGCCCCCTCATCGGTCGAGCGGTGGACGACGTTCGAGGTGACATAGAGCGTGTCCGGATTATGCGCGGAGACGAGGATCGGGAAGGTCCACTGGAAGCGGTATTTGAGGTCGCCCGCGCTCCAGCCCATCGGGTTCTCTGGCCAGGGGAGGATGTTGCGCGACTGGTGCGTGCGATGGTCGTACCGCGTGACGAGCCAGTACGAACCGGCGTAGACGATGTTCGGGTCGTCGGGGCGCACGGCGATGTAGCCGCTCTCGCCGCCGCCGACGGTGTAGCAGTCCGCCCAGGTGATCGCGCCATTGTCGGAACGGCTCGGCGTGCTAATGGTCGTATTGTCCTGCTGCGCGCCGTAGAGCCGGTAGGGGACGGCGTTGTCCGCCGTCACATGGTAGAACTCGGCGGTCGGCTGGTTGAATATGGAAGACCACGCCGCGCCGCCACTGTATGAGACGCACGCGCCGCCATCGTTCCCCTCGATCATCCGCATCGAATTCGCCGGATCGATCCAGATGTCGTGATCGTCGCCGTGCGGCGTCGGGATTTCCTGGAAGGAGCGGCCGCTGTCGGAGGACTTCCAGAGTTGGACGTTCGGCACCCAGAGCGTGTCCGGCTCAGTCGGATCGGCGATGATGTGGGTGTAGTACCACGGGCGCTGCCGCTGGTCGGCGTTGTCGCTCATCTTCTCCCACGACGCGCCGCCATTCTCCGAGCGGAACAACCCGCCGCCCTCCGCCTCGATCAATGCCCAGACGCGCTCGCTCCTGGCGGAGCAGGCGATGCCGATCTTGCCGAGCAGACCTTTCGGCAGGCCGGGCGCGTTGGTCAACTCCGTCCAACGCTCGCCGCCGTCGGTGGATTTGTGGAGGCTGCTGCCCGGCCCGCCGCTCGTCAGGCCATACGGCGTGCGTTGCGCGTCCCAGAAAGCGGCGTAGAGGATGCGCGGGTTGTGCGGATCCATCGCGAGGTCGATCGCTCCGGACTGCTCGTTGCGAAAGAGTATCTTGTCCCACGTCACACCGCCGTCCCGCGAGCGATAGACGCCGCGCTCCGCGTTCGATCCGTAGACATGGCCGAAGGCGGCGACGTAGACCAGATCGGGATCACCCGGGTGGACTCGTACCTTGGCGATGTGTCGTGTCTCGGCGAGGCCGCAGTGCGTCCAGGTCGCGCCCGCGTCGGACGATCGGTACACGCCATCCCCATGCGCGACGTTGCCGCGAATCGTCGTCTCGCCCATGCCAACGTAGAGGACGTTCGGATCGCTCTCCGCCACGGCGAGCGCGCCGACCGAGGCGGTACCGAGGAAACCGTCCGAGACGTTCTTCCACGTCGCGCCGCCGTCGCGCGTCTTCCAGACGCCGCCGCCCGTCGAACCGAAGTAGAAGGTGAGTATGTCGGACGGATCGCCCGCCACCGCCACGCACCGCCCGCCCCGGAACGGCCCCACCAGCCGCCACTCCATCTTCTCCAGCAGTTTCGGATCAACCATCAATGCCATCCCCCTTTCATACGCCGCGCGCCGTCCATAGGAGAGGGATTGAACCACAGAGACACAGAGGACACAAAGAGGGAAGAAGAAGGAAAACGACAAATCTCTTCTCTCCGTGCGTCCTCTGTGCTCTCTGTGCCTCCGTGGTTCAATCCCCTCCCGCCCGGTAGACCCGGAGTGCGTTGTCGTGGAGGACGGCGCGGGCGGTATCCAGCGCGGCATTGCGGTCGAGAATGTCCCACTCCACGTACTGGCCGAGAATGCGGGCGAGGGCCCAGCGCCAGACGAAGACGCTGAACCACTGGAATTCGGGTTCCATGTGGCCGTCCGTCGAGGCGAGCAATTGGCGCGTCGGGCAGAGTTCCAGGGCCTCCGCGAGCACGCTCGCCGCGCCCGGCCCGATGATCGGGATGGTCAGGCCGAGGTCCGCGTAGACATTCGGATAGGTGCTGGCGAGGTAGCCCGCCTGCCGGTGGAAGGGGTAGCAGTGGAGCAGGACGAGCGGCACGGCGCGGAAGGGTTCATGCACGAAGAGGGCGCGCATCAGCGTCGGATCGTTGCGCGTCATCACAATATCGTCGTCCCCGAAGGCGACGTGGAACTGCATCGGCAACCCGAGCGGTGCCGCCGCCTCCAACGCGCTCCAGACAATCGTGTCCACGAGCGCCTTCTCCGCGATCCGGCCAGATTCGCCGCGCAGGGAGGCGTCGCGCAGTTCCCGGTATGCCCGCGTCGCTTCCTGTCGTTGCGGTGCGCTCGGCGGATCGAAGGCGAGGCCGGAGCGGTAGGCCGCGATGCTCTTCAATGAGACGAGCCGTCGTGCCGGTGCGGTGATCTCCCTCGTCAGTCGGTGGAGCGCGTCGTCCAGCGTTGCGCACGCCGCGTACCCCTGCTCGACGCACGTCTCGATACGCAGTACCCGCTCGACGGGCCGCCCGATCAGCGCCGCCCACGCATCAATCGGGTAGCATTGGCCGAAGGCGAAGAGGTCGTCCGCATAGCACGCGCCGAGGTTCGCCGCGTCCGCCAGTAATCGGTGATAGCGCGCCGCGTCCGTCCCATTCCGCGCCGCGAGGACGGCGTTCTCCTCCGGCGCGCAGCCGAGCAGCCGCGCCAGTTCCCGCACCATCCACCGATAGCCGACGAGCGTCGGGATATTCTCCGTCCAGACCGCCGGGATACTCGCCGCCGTGAATGGCCGGCGAAATTCGTCAGGCGGAATGTCGTGCCCCCGTTCATACGGCGCGTGAACGTGATGATCCACGAACGGCACTTGCCCAATCTCGTCGCGCAACTCCTCAGTCATCAGCCACTCCTATCACATTGATAACGATTGAACCGCAGAGACGCAGAGGACGCAGAGGAATGAGAGAAGAGAGAAGAGAGAAGAGAGAAGAAACCGAAACAGTTACATTCCACGATCCTCTTATGATTCCTCTCTGCGTCTCTGCGGTTCATTCGGCTTCGTTAGACCCGTTCGAGATAGACGGCGCGCTCCCAGTCGGAGACGTGCCGGTCGTAGAGGGCGAGTTCTTCGCGGCGAATGCGGAGTAGTTCGGGGCCGCAGACGGGGCCGAGGGCGGCCATCACGACCGGGTCCGCCTCGATGGCGTCGAGCGCTTCGTGCGCGGTGCGGGGGAGGCGGCGGACGCCCTGCCGCGCCAGCGCGTCATCCGGCAGGTGGCCGAGGTCGCCGCTGGCGGGCGGGCCGGGGTCGAGGTGGCGATCCAGCCCGTCGATCCCCGCCGCGATCAGGGCGGCGAGGGCGAGGTGCGGGTGCGCGGTGTGGTCGCCGGCGCGGAACTCCATGCGCGGGCGGGACGCGCCCGGTACGCGGACGAGCGCGGCGCGGTTGCCCGCCGAGTAGCCGATGTGCGCGGGCGCCCACGAGCCGGGCAGCAGCCGTTTATAGGAGTTGACCGTCGGCGCGGAGACACCGCAGAGCGCCGGGGCGTGGGCGAGCACGCCCGCGATGAAATGCGCCATTTCCGCCGAGAGTCCGAGTGGGCCGTTGCCCGCCGAGCGATCCTCTTGGCCGTCCGTGTTCCATAAAGAGAGGTGGGCATGGACGCCGTTGCCCGCCAGATGCTCGTAGGGTTTCGGCATGAAGGAGGCGATCAGGCCGCGCCGTCGAGCGAGCGCCTTGACCGTCTCGCGGAAGGTGAGCAGGTCGTCGGCAGCCTTGACGGGATGCTCGTGATGCAGATTGATCTCCAGTTGCCCCGCGCCGTACTCAGCGCCCATGCCGACAACGCGGATGCCCTGTGCGGCGAGCGTCGTTTCGATCTCGTCCAGCAGGTCGTGTTCCGCCTCCATACGGGCGACGGAGTACATCGTGAAGGCGTCGGCGGGCACGTAGCCGCCGTCATCGCCCGTGCGAAAGAGCGTGAACTCCGGCTCGAACGCCGCCCGCGCCGCGAGGCCGCGCTCCGCCAATGCCTGCAACATATCCCGTAAGCGGGTGCGGGGGCAGCCTGCCCACGGTTCGCCCGCCTCGGTGCGCAAGTGGCTGAGGACGCGCCCAACGCCGGGATGATAGGGGAGCGGCGCGTACGTCTCCGGGTCCGGCATGGCGATGAAATCGCCCGCGTCCGCACCGAAGTGGGGGTGCGCGACCTGTAGGTCGTCCGTCGTGAAATTGAGGTTCGCGTGGCAGAAAAGGGCGCCATTGGCGAGCGCGCCGGGAATGCTTCCGCCGGGGAACCAGCGGCCATTGGCGCGCGCCGCATAGTCGTGCCAGACGATCCACAGCCCGCGCAGATGATCGTTCTCGATCCGCTCCACCAGCCTCTGCTCCGCTTCGGTCATGCTGCCCCTCCCCCAACCCCTCCCCGGAGCGGAGAGGGGAGCCGGAATGAACCCCCTCCCGTGTCGGGAGGGGCAGGGGGTGGGTATTCCCGTCAGAAAGACGAGAATCCATACGCCGTGCCTCCGACACGGAGAGCGGAGATACGGTAGCATACGGAGCGGGTCATGGGATGGCAACAACGGGCGGCATTGTTATTGCGACCCGCAACCGGGAATTGTTGCCGAAGAAGTAGAGGAGGATAGGGTGATACGACACCGATGGTGGAAACTGCTCGTTCTTGTTGCCGTGTTCAGCCTCTCCGTCGTCACCACCGCCGGGGCGCAAGGGACGACCTACACCGATCCGCAGGGGCGCTATCGCTTCACCGTTCCGAGTGGCTGGCAGGCGGATCCCCCGCCGCAAACGGCGAGCCTGCCACCGGGCACGGCGGTCGGCGGCGTCTTTAGCGCCCCGGCGCCGCTGAACGGCAACTTCAACGTCGTCACCGTGACGGTACCGGCGGGCGCAAATCTCGATCAGATCGTCACGCAGAGCCGCGACAACGTCGCCAAGTCCCTGCCGGGGTACCAGGAAGGGCCGGGCGGTATCCAGAACCTGACGCTGGGCGGACAGCCCGCGCGCCGCTACGATTACTTCCTCACCCCGTCGGGGGCGAGCAAATTGCACGGTGCGCAGGTGATCGCGCAGCAAGGGAATGCGGTCTTCGTTCTCACCTACACCGCCGCCGATACCGACTTCGACACCTTTTTCCAGCAGGGAGCGCCAATCCTTAGCTCATTCACGTACATCGGCACCGGCGGCGCGACGATCCCGTCAACAACTACCCTGCCGAGCACGGGTATGCCGCGCGGCGTGCAGTGGCACGGTATGAGTGAATTCCCTTTGCTGTTCGCCGGCACTGCCCTGATCTTCGCTGGCCTCACACTGCGCCGACGCTATCGCGGTGCGTAATCATCGCGGCATCATCTCGCAATCGTGCGACTGGAGGATACGCCGCATTCTGTGTCTGTAACGGCACACCATGTGGCGTATCTCGGTATGGGCGGCAATCCCTGTCTCGATATATGCTACGTCATGCGCGAATGCCATACATTGCCCCATCCGAGGAGATTCATCATGCCAACTGCACCACATAAAAAGACAACGTCGCCACGGCTTAATATCCGCATGCCTCAGCAGGCGCGGGCGATCATCGATCAGGCCGCCTCGCTAGAGGGCCGCACGACGAGCGATTTTGTGCGCGCGAGCGCGGTGGAGAAAGCGCGTGAGACGATCGAGTCGCATCAACGAATCGTGCTCTCACGGGAGGAAAGTATCGCCTTCGCGGAATCTCTCCTCAATCTGTCCGCTCCGAGCGACAATACATTCGTCGACACTCTCGCCACCCCGCATGACTCAGTTAATGACTAGTGGTCTGTCACGATTGCATTGATGGATAGAGGTGCTTGAGTTTGATCCGTGCATCTGCGGTCGTGAAGCGCCAGTTGATGATCGCATCCGCGCCGTTGCGCCCATCTTCCCACGCCGCCAC
>JBPCMC010000435.1:0-17981 GCA_051002645.1 Thermomicrobiales bacterium | reverse complement strand
TCACGCTGCTGCATCAGGCGGGCTGGCGGACGATTGCCGCGCGGTTACGCTATTATAGCGGCCACCCGAAGGAAGTCCTCGCCCTCCTCGCCATCCCGCTGGCCGAGAATGCATAAGCCCTGCGCGTTATGGTTTGCCCGCGTCGGGCGGCGGCTCATCCTCAGGGGTGGGGCGGCCGTGCCAGAAACCGTTCATCGTGCGGCGCAGGCGGGGGCCGATACCGCGCTCGGCGGGTGGGGCGGCGAGGTTTGGGCCGCCGCGCGCGGCGAGTTCGCGCTCCAACCGCTCCGCGTAGGTACTGGTCTGATAGAGGGTGCGCTCCAGTTCGTTGACGCGCTGCTGCAACTCGGCGGCGAGGAAGCCGGGCACGCGCGCCCCCTTGGTCGGCTGCCGACAATAGGCCAGCAGCGGCTGCGCGACCGCTTCCCAGGTGAGCGATTGGCTCAGCGTGTGGCCGCGCGCCGCCAGCAGTCGACGCTCGTAGGGATTGTCGATCATGTTGGCGAGCGTCACGGCGAGCGCGGCGTCGTCACCGGGTGGCACGATCCGCCCTGCGTCGTAGGCGCGCAGCAGATCGGCGGTCGTGTCGCCGTCGCTGACCACCGGCACAATACCCGCCCAGAGCGCATCAAGGACATGCGCGCGGGAGCCGAAGCGCGCGTCGAGCGTCGGCAGCAGGAGGCTGACACTCGCATCCGCTTCGAGCAGGTACTCGGCGCGCTCGCCGTATGGGATGGCGCCCTCTGGGAAGAAGAGGTGCGTGCCGGTGAGGTCCAGTTCGTCGCCGCGCCGCCGCGCCGCATCGAGCGGTGTGGCGCCGGGTTGCCGCGTCTCCAGGAAGACGGTGCGGATCGGATATTCGACATCCCGCAGGCGGGCCGTCGCGTGAACGAGGGCGAGCGGATCGGTACCGCCCGCCCAGAGGGCGACGAAATCGTTCGGCGCGATGCCCGGTATTGTGCCTTTGAGCACCTTGCTGCGTTTCTGGGGGGGCATCGCCGGGACGCCGAACGGCACGACATCGATCAATGCCCGGCCATCCTCCGCGCGGGCGTCGATCGTCTCCGTCAACCGCCCCGCGTGCGTCAGTGCGCCGAGCCAGAAGGCACGCTGCAGCTCGCCGGTGCAGAGGAAGAAGTCGCCCGCCGCGAGCAGATCGTTGACTGCGGTCAGGTCGCGCGCGAGGCCGCCCGTCTCGCTCCCCGGCGCCCGGCCATGCCGCGCCGCTACCTGCGCGAGGACCGACGACCGGCAGAGATCGACGACGAGATATTTCGCCGCCATCTCTTCGGCGGGCAGTGCGGGGAGCGGCAGCGCCTGCGCGACGATGATCTCGTGCGCGCGGATCAACTCCGCCAGTGCGGCATATCCCTCACTGGCGGGCGGGATACCGGCGAGGGCGAAGCCGGGGGCCTCCGGCGGGACGGGCAGGGGGGCAGCGAGCGTCGTCGGGAAGTCCCGCCCGAGCAGCGCGGCAAATTCCCACGCGCGGGTCGCCGCCTCCCCCATCGCGGGGCCGACCGGTTCTTCCGTGACGACAAGCAGGCGGGGCAGGGAGAGAGTCATCGCGCATTCTCAATTCAATCACCCAAATGCGCGGCGGATACATTATCCGCCGCGCGGTACCGCTGCGTATGGATTACTACACGTTCCGTGCCGCCCCGTTATCCGCGTGCCACGGCTGTAATCGTCGCGCTCTCCGCTTCCGGTGTACGGGCGGATGAAGGCTCCACGCCGATGGCGGCGCGAACGAAACCGCGTTGCACGAGCAGGTCGAGAATCTTCGCCGCGCTCTCCTCAGGTGTCTCCGCGCCGCCGGTGTGGCAGACGACATCGGCGTCCATCGGCGGCTCGTACGGGTCGTTGACGCCGGTGAAGCCGGTGATCTCGCCCCGGCGCGCCTTCGCGTAGAGCCCCTTCGTGTCGCGCGCCTCGCACGCCTCGACCGGCGCATCGACATGGACAAGGACAAACCGATCCGCGCCGACCATCGCGCGCGCCTGATTGCGCGTCGCCTCGTAGGGGCTGATCGCGGCGCAGATCACCACCCCGTCGTGCCGGACGATCTCGGCGGCGACAAACCCGATGCGCAGGATGTTCGTATCGCGGTCTTCCTTGCTGAATCCCAGCCCCTTGGAGAGGTGCGTGCGGACCACGTCGCCATCGAGGAGCGTGCTCTGCCGCCCGCGCTCCATCAGGAGGACGCTGAGAATCTCCGCGATCGTCGATTTGCCCGCACCGCTCAGGCCGGTCAACCAGATACAGGCCCCTTGCCGATGCTTCGGCGCGGAGACTTCCGCGAGGATGGCGGCGACCTCCGGGCGCGTGAACCAGGCGGGCAACGGCTTTCCTTGCGCGAGGTAGTCGTTGCGTACCTGCGTGCCGGAGATGGCGAGTTGCCGTGCGCTCCCCGCCTTGTCCGCCTCCTCGTAACGCCCTTCGTCCGGCAGGTAGACCATCTCCTGGAACGGCATTGGCTGTACGCCGATCTCGTCGGCGTAGCGCATGACGAGGCGTTGCGCGTCGTATGGTCCGTAGAATGGCTCGCCGGTGGAATCCTTGCCCGGCCCCGCGTGATCCCGCCCGACGATGAAGTGATTCGCGCCGTAGTTGCGCCGGATGATCGCGTGCCAGAGCGCCTCGCGCGGGCCGCCCATGCGCATCGCCAGCGGCAGCAGGCTGAGCAGCGTCCGGTCGGGATCGTAGTAATGCTCGACGAGCGTCGCGTAGCAGCGGACGCGGGTGTAGTAGTCCACATCCCCGGGCTTGGTGAGGCCGACGACGGGGTGGATAAGGAGCGCGCCGTCGATGGCAGCCATCGCGCGCTTGGTTAACTCCTCGTGCGCGCGGTGGATCGGGTTGCGCGTCTGGAAGGCAACGATGTTCGTGCGGCCCATCGCAGCCAGGCGGGCGCGCACCTCGGCGGGGGTGCGCCGGAGGCTGCGGAAGCTGTAATGGAGTGGCGGATTGACTACCGTGAGCGGGCCGCTCAGATACCACGCCCCCCAGTTTGCCATCTCGGCGACGAGGGGATGGCGGGCATCCGTCGTCCCGAAGACTTGTTGCGACTCGGTCGCGGCGTCCCGGCGGAACTTCTCCTCGACCGCCATCACCGCAACGAGATCGTTGCGCGGCGTCCGTAGGGCGATCCACTCCCCGACTGCGACCGCTGTATCTTCATCGACGGGCAGCGTAATCGGCATCGGGAAGAGGGTGCCGTTCGCCAGACGCATCTCGGCGAGCACGCGCCGGTAGTCCGCCTCGCCCATGAAACGGTCCAGCGGCGAGAACGCGCCGGTCGCGAGCAATTCCAGGTCACACATCGATCGCGGCGAGAGTTGGACCGATGGCATCCCGCTCGCGCGTGCTGTCCACATCGCTCGCTCGCCCAAGTCCGCGACCTGGAGGTCAATCAATGTGCCGCCATACGGCTCGATCAATGTGACCAATCTGTCCCCTTTTCCCGACGATCTCCGCCCTATTCCTCACCCGCGTGTCGCAGGCGAAGGATAGGATACACTGTGGGGACAATCTACGGGGAAAGATGTTGCGATAGTGTAAAAGGGTGCTGGTATTCTCACCTTCTACAGTGTCGCGCCGCTTGACAGGCATTCGGCCAGACGCTACTACCAAGCGGTTGCGCCGCGACTGACGGCGATCAGGGAAAGAGTATATTCATGCAGCTACCGCCCGTGCCCCGGTTCAGCATCATCATCCCGGTCTATAACCGACTTCTCTTCACGACGATTTGCGTCCGCTCCCTGATTGCCGTGGCGGATCATTGGGACGAGTGCGAAGTGATCCTCGTCGATAACGGCAGCACGGACGGCACAGCGGCCTTCCTGGCGACGCTCGGCCCCCCGTTCCGCGTCATCAGCAATGCGCAAAATCTCGGCTTCGCGCGCGCCTGCAATCAAGGAGCGGCAGCTGCGCGGGGCGACTATCTCATTTTCCTGAACAATGACACCGTCCCGCAACCCGGCTGGCTGGCTGCCCTTGCTGCGGCGATGGCGAGGCAGGTCGCACCTGCGGTGGTCGGCGGCCGGCTCCTCTTCCCCGATGACACCATTCAGCACGCCGGGCTCGGTTTCAATGCGCGGCACGAGCCGGTCCATCTCTTCTATGGTGAAGCGGCAGATAGCGCGGCGCGGCAGTCTCGCGCGGTGCCCGCCGTGACCGGCGCGTGCTTGATGGTCGGGCGCGAGCGATTTCTCACCGCAGGCGGCTTCGACGAGGGATACATGAACGGCTTCGAGGACCTGGACTTCTGCTGTCGGGTGCGCGAAGCGGGTGGCGCCGTCTGGTACGAAGCCGGGAGCATCGCCTACCATTTCGAGTCCGCCTCGGATGGTCGTTACCGATCCGATGTCGCGAACGCCGAGCGATTTCAGGAGCGCTGGGGGGATTGGCTCGCCGCCGATGCACTCGCGCACGCGAGCGCCGTTGCCGCGCAAGTGCCGGTGCGCTTGAAGCGCACCTACGCGACGAGCGCCGACATGCGCCGCGAACTGGATCGTGTGATCGACGACGCGATGGCATACCGCGAAGAATTCGAGCGGCTGCGCGAGCTCTATGATCGCTCCACCGAGGCGTTCGCGCGGCAAGCGGAGTGGATCCATGCCCTCGAGGAGGACGCCCGACGCGTCCGCGACCGCAACCGGCTCAAGCGACTCGTTGGCAGACTGCTGCACATGTGATAATGGAATCTATGAATCAGGAGACTGTATGCGGATTGCGGTGACGGGCGCGAACGGTCAGGTCGGGCGGGCGGTGCAGCGCGCGGCGGAAGCGTCGGAGGGGATTGAGATCATCCCCTTTGCGTCGGCGGCGCTCGATGTATCGGATGCAAGCGCGGTCCACGCGGCGCTCGTCCCGCTCGCGCCCGACTGCATCATCCACGCGGCCGCCTTTACCGACACGGATGCCTGCGAGGTGGAGAGCGAGCGGGCCTACGCCGTCAATACATTTGGTACGGGGTACGTCGCGGCGGCGGCGGCGGCGATCGGCTGCCCACTCATCGCGATCGGCACCAATTACGTCTTCGACGGGGCGCGCGAGGCCCCGTACGACGAGTTCGACGCGCCGAACCCCCTCTCCGTCTACGCGCGCAGCAAATGGGCGGGCGAGATCGTCGCGCAAAGAACCGGCGCGCGCCTGCTGACCGTGCGGACGGCGATGGTCTATGCCGAGGAGGGGCGGAACTTCGTGCGCACGATGCTCGCCCTCGCCGAGCGCGGCACGCCACTCCGCGTCGTGGCGGACCAATGGGGGCAGCCGACCTACGCCACCGATCTCGCCCACGGCCTGCTCGCGCTCGCCCGCCGGCCGCTGCCCGGTGTCTACCATCTCACCAACACGGGCAAGGCGTCGTGGTACGAGTGGGCCCGCGCCATCTTCCGCATCGCCGGTGTGCAGCCGGAGGTCACCCCGATCCCCGCAGCCGAGTTCCCCCGCCCCTGTACGCCGCCCGCCAATGGCGTCCTCGTCAACCGGGCGGCGGCGCAACTCGGCGTCGTCCTCCCGCCGTGGCAGGACGGCCTCTACCGTTGTCTCGCCAATATGGGCCGAATGGTCCACGCCCCCGTACCCGCCAAGGACGATCTCCTCGCCGAGTAAGCAATCCGGGCGGTGCTATTTTCGGCGCACGCGATTGGCGAGGCGCCGGAGGGGAGTGGTCCGTACGCGCGCCGCGAGGAACCCTCGTAGCGACGGCACGGCGACGTGATATTCGAGTTGCGTGACGTACGCGCCGGTACGCGCGATGTGATCGTCCCGATTGGCGATCTCCCGCTCCAATCGCTCTGCATAATTGCTGGTCTCATCTATCGTTGCCCGCATCTTCTTCATCTCATCGTAGAGCGCCGCTCCTGCCATGCGGTCGCCCTGCTGACCCTTCCACGGTGCCCGGCAGAAGTCGATGATTGGCTGCGCGGCCACCTCCCAGGTATGTGACCGCGCGAGGTCGCGGCAGCGCGCGGAGAGCGTCTCCCGCTCGGCGGGATCGTCGATCAGCGCGGCGATTGTCTCCGCCAGCGCGGCGGCGTCGCCGATCGGCACAACGCTGCCGACGCCGTTGTCGCGGACGAGCTCGGCAATCGTATCGCCGTCATTGACGACGGGCACGAGGCCGGCCCAGAGGTAGTCGAGGACGCGCGTGCGGAAGGCGAAGCGGGTTTCGAGCGTCGGCTGATGGAGGCTGATGCCGATATCCGCTTCGAGCAGGTAATTCACCCGATCGCCGTACGGCACCCAGCCATCCTTGAAAAAGACGTGCGACCCGGTGAGGCCGAGGTCATCGCTCAATTGTCGGGCCATAGCGACCATCGTCGGGCGGATCGCGGCTCCATCGCTGACGGACGGGCGCTGTGTGCCGAGGAAGAAGGAGCGGATTGGGTAGCCGCGATCGCGCAGACGCGCCGTCGCCCGGATGAGTGCGAGCGGATCGAGCCAGTTCCAGATACCACCGCCCCAGAGCGCCACGAAGTCGTCCGGCCCGATACCGGGCACGACACCCTTGAGCACGCTCGCCGTCTTGCGCGGCGGCTCGGCGGACAACCCGAACGGGACGACATCGATGAGGGCCGTGCCGTCCCGCTCCCGCGCGTAGACCGCTTCCGTGAGCCTCCCGAATATCGAGAGCGCGCCGAGCCAGTACGCCCGCTGTGCGTCTCCGGCGCAGACGAAGAAATCGCCGTTGGTGAAGATGCTGCTCATCGCTTCGAGGTCGCGGCCCATCCATGACGGATCCCGGTGATCTTCCAGCCGGTAATGCTCCAAGTTCTCGATCAGCCACGGGCAGTAGAGGTCGGCGATAAAATACTTGTCCTTCAAGACGTCTGCCGGCAGAAGATGGAACGGCAATGTCTGTGCGACGATGATGTCGTGCTCGCGGATCAGCGCCCGCAGTGCGGCTTGCTCGATCTGTTCGAGCGGCAGTTCCGCCATCACGAAATTCTCGGCATCAACGGGAATCGGGGGCGGCGCGGCGAGCGTCGTCGGGAACAACCAGCCGAGGACGCGGGCGAACTCCCATGCGCGGATGCCCGGCCCCGCCATCGTCGGGCCGATTACATCGTAGGTCATGATGAGGACGCGCGGCGGGGTAGTCATCTCACTCTCCTTGCGGGCGGAGGGGCGGGCACGATGCGTGCGGCAGGGAGGCGCGCGATGACTCCCCCATGATCGGGCGACCACGCTCGCCGCGAGCGGTGTCCGGCGATGTCACCATTGATCAGGTTTGTGAGACAACGAGTTCCGATAAAGCGGGCTCCGTATCGTCGCTGCTGAGTTGGTCGGCGGTGGATTGCCGGTACTGGCGGGCAACGTGATCGCTGCTGCCCGCCGCGAGCACCTTCCCTTGATCCAGCCAGATGGCCCGGTCGCACAGGGCGAGGACTTGCGCGAGGGCGTGGGAGACGAAGAGCATCGTCTTCCCGCGCTTGCGGAAGTCGGCGATGATCCCCTCGCACTTGGCGCGGAAGGCGTCGTCGCCGACAGCGAAGACCTCGTCCGTGATCAAAATATCCGGATCGACATGGATGGCGATGGAGAAGCCGAGGCGCATGTACATACCGGATGAGTAATGCTTGACCGGCACGTCGATGAAGTGCTCGAGCTCGCTGAAGTCGATGATCTCCGGCACGATGCTCGCCAGCCGTTTCTTGGAGAGGCCGAGAAACGCGCCGTTCAGGTAGATATTCTCGCGGCCGGAGAGGTCGGGGTGAAAGCCCGCGCCCACTTCCAGCAGGGCGGCGATCGAGCCATAGACCGCGACGGTACCGTCGCTCGGCTGCATCAGCCCGGCGATTAATTTGAGCAGCGTGCTCTTGCCCGAGCCGTTGCGCCCGATGATGCCGACCGAGTCGCCGGGGTAGACGGTCAGGTTCACATCCCTGAGCGCCCAGAAATCTTCCCGCTCGCCCTTCTCCCGCGCCAGCGTGCGCACGAACAACTCGTGGAAGGTCTTGGGCCGCTCGTAATGCAGCACGAACCGCCGCGAAACGTTGGTCACTTCGATAATGGGCGTCATGCTCGGTTGCTGTTCGGTCATCGTTCTATCCTCACCCGCCGACTCATACCAACCGCCGCGAGTATACGTCGTGCCCGTCATCTGTCAATCGCGCCGCTGACGGGGACGCTCGAGAGTGCCGGGTGAGGCATCGCGCAATTCGTCCGTCCCGATGTTCGCAATCCTCAGGTCACGAGGTGCCGGCCGAGCAGCACGAAACTGCCCGCAAGGACGCAGAAGCCGAGTATGAGGACGACCTGCCATAGCGGGTCGAGGAAGATCGTGAGACGGCGCCAGACGGGGCCGAGCGTCTGAAACAGGCGGCCGGAATCGGGCGCATACGAGACGAGGAAAAGCGCGGTACCCGGCTGCGGGGTATCTTTGTAGGCGAGTGCGTATCCTTGCGGCTGCCAACTCGTGTCGATCCACCAGGTAATCGCATCGCCCGCTCCATCGGCGGACGTGAGGACGATTTGCAGCGGTTGCCCCTTGGCGACTAGCAATGGCGGCGAAAACGTGAGCGTGTAGTAGGCGTTATCCGTGACCCCTGCTTTGTCGACCACCCTGGTTGCTAAATCCTTCCACTCGCCGGCCACGTTGGTTTGTATTGCTACCTGGAAATCCCCGCGATTCGTGCGTCGATAGGTTCCCAGAAAAAGCGCGACGGAATGAATGCGCTCTCCAGCGGCGGGAAATTGCTGTTTCGCGGCGATATTGCCGTACAGCCCACCGATGGGGCGCGTCCCGGCGGCGCCCAAACTGTTCGTGCTCGGTGTGATAGTCGGAATACCGGGGAGGTGAACGCCACTCTCGTCCGCAGTTGGCACCGTGACAGGGAGAAATGCCACGAATGCGAGGACTAGCCCCCCGATCACGGCGGGTATGGCACGCCGGAGATGATACCGGTTCATCCTATCTCCACGCCATAGTATCGCGACATCAGGGTCGCAATCGCGATGAGTTGCAGCCCAATCATGCCGAGTGGCGCGGCGCGAAGGACGAAGGGATGGTCACGGAAAAGGCATTCCCACCCGGAGAGCAGCAGCAGCAGGAGCGGGGCCAGAATCGGGAAGAAGTACCGGCCCTGCAATCCGGTCGCCTCGCCGGTCCGTGCGACGCCATAGTAATAATCAACGCCGACGAAGAGAAATGTCGCCTGAATGAGCACCACGCCGGAGAGCAGGAGCAGCACTGCCCGCCGGTTCGCCTGCAGGACGATCTGGAGAGCCAGGCCGATCAATCCGATGAAGCAGAACGCCGCGATCAACGCGAACGCCCGATCCGGCATCGGTGCGTCGAGCCACCCAAAATTCCCCCAGAACGACTTGATAAGCAGCCAATAGAAGTACGACCCTCCGCGTTGCCGCTCAAGGCTAAAATAGTCGAACAATGAGTACTGCGTGCTTGCCAGTGATATCGATGCCAAGTGGTTCGCCACTCCGGCATTTGCCGGGGCGCTTGCGGCGGCATCCGTCAACCCGGTAAGGGGCCGCAACAGGCGAACCAACGAGCCGACTCCGGGGCTGAAATCACCGAAATAGTGATAGCGGACCAGTACCCACGGGCCATATGCCGCGATTCCCCCCACGGCATACAAACCGAACGTGCGCAGATTATCGAGAGAGAAGCGCCGGGATCGACTGAGGAGGGGAAAAAGTTTGAAGAAGAGGAACATCCCCACTGCGATGACGACCGGCAGTGGTCCGGGCTTCGTGAGCAAGGCCAAGCCGCTGACCACACCAACAATCAGCGCGAAGCGGTCTGTCACCGCCTCCATTCTGTATAATCGGACGAGGAGCCAGATGAGCGCGGTTGCACCGAGGTCCATCGCAACATCGTTGTTGGTAGTTGCCGTGATGAAGACGTACATCGGCATCAGCGCCATGCTCAATCCGAGCGCCCACCCCCAACGGCGCGTACGCCGCACGTCGTATCCGATCAAATACGCGAAGAGACACGAGAGCGCCCCGAGCACAGCCGAACCGCAGCGAACCGCGAACAGCCGTGCGACGATCGGCCGTGATTGAAAGAGCCGATAGGGAAGCGCCTCCGCAAGATAGTAGAGCGGCGGGTAGTCGGTCGCTCGGCCAGCAGCAGCGGTGAGGCGCTCGGCATGAGGAGCCGTGTACTGCCGGGCTGCTTCATAGTTGTAGAAAATCGGGGCATAGGGCAGTTCTGGTACGACGCGATTTGCTACTGCGGCGGAAAGCTGGGGAAACAGGGTCAGCACTGCACTCTTCGTGAATTCGTCCGATTCCCCTGGGTAGGACGGGTAGGGAGGGTGCGGTATCGCCCCCTGTTCGACGATGTGAGAAATATAGGTATAGTGCTCGGGCTCGTCCGGCGCTTGCCACGGCGGGATGAGGACTGTCCAAATGAGCCGTACACCGAGTGCGATGAGGAAGACGATCACCAAGTCGCGCAGAATGACCCGTCGCGTTGGCGACATCTCCTCGGTTTCGGGCGACCGGGTGCCCTGTCTGCGTAGGGCGCGCACGCGCGCGGGGAGATCGTGCACGGTGATCTGCGCACGCATCCGTTGTGCGACAGTCGCGCCGCCTGCTGCCCCGATGGGCACGACGGTCGCTACCGCGAGGAAGCAGAGGGCGACAATGGTCCCGCCGAGCAACCAGACCACGTAGGTGTTCCGTTCGATGAATCCAATCCGCAGCATTATGCCAGTGATCGCCGCCGCGCACCCCGTACCCAGGAGGCATAGTGCGATCGTGCCGTACGCCGCCCAGGGCGATTGATACCGCCGAGTCGCCCACACCGCGCCGGACGTGAGCGCGGCGAGAAGGGGAAACGCCCACAGCAGCCACATCCGGCGCCCGACCGATGACCATGTCTCGCTCTTATCCACGGAGATGCGCTGGATCATCGTCCCGAGCGTGCGGCTATCGGTCTCCGGTTTGAACGGCGCCGGTAGGAGTTTGATCTCCGTTTGTTGCCCGCCCCAATCGTGCGGGACGAGCCGCAGGCTGAGCGGTTGGAACGCAGCGTTCTTCGGGTCCGGCCGCAGTTCGCCGACATCCTCTCCGTTGACGAGTACCCGCACCGGTACGTCCGGCCCCCCCGCGATGGCGGCGCTCCGCATGAAAAACGTCAGCGTAACCGGCTTATGGATGAGGAAATTGAAGACAAGCGTGGCGTGGTCTTGCGTCCAGACGTAGTGATTCCCCGCCCCATCGACTTCGGTAGGATAAAACCCCCGCTGGCTGTCAATGTCCGATGCGGTCGTGAACTGATCCGGGGTATAGGTCGTACGGAGGTGCGGCCACGTCACACTCATCGCGCCGAACGCGAGGAGTGTGATCAGGAAAGGCGCCAACCAGGCGAGTGAACGTAGGTGCAACCGGGCGGCCAGATGGCGTGCCGGTGTCCATCCTACCAACGGGCGACCGAGCGCCACGCCAATGGCGAGGATCAGTACACCGATAAGTACAACCCTGGTCGTCGGTTGTTCCACGAGTTTGATAGCGGCCACGAGGAGCAGCGTGATCAGAATGATCGGCGACGGTCGCTTCATCCCGTTTCCAGGGGGTTCTCGTATCACATCTC
Source organism: Thermomicrobiales bacterium (assembly GCA_051002645.1). Taxonomy (GTDB): domain Bacteria; phylum Chloroflexota; class Chloroflexia; order Thermomicrobiales; family JALYUS01; genus JALYUS01. The sequence continues at coordinate 6,412 of JBPCMC010000435.1, read as the reverse complement.
ACCATATAATCGCGGCGGCATCCCACTCGCGCCCGGCACAACGCGCCATTGAGCGACGATACTACCATAGATGCGACGCAGCGCAGATTACCGCGAGTGCGCGGGGGACGGTCGCTCCAACGCCAGCACGGCGTGCCGGGAGAGCATGAACGGGAGCGCGGCGCACACCGTGGCGATCCGTGCTCCGCGCCCGGATTGCAGCAGCGCGATGGGCAACTGCGACGTGGCGAGGGAGAGGAGCGCGCAGTCGCCGACCACCCGACTCGCCTGCACGGTCCGTCGCCGCTCCCGAATATCGCGTCGGTGGTGGAACACCCACCGCGCGGCATTCGCTTTCGCCCGGAGATGTGCCGGTCCCTGGAGCGCGGCATATCCCCATGCCGCCACTTCGCCCAGGAGAAGCGCGGGCGCGAGCAGGAGCAGTGTCCGTGCCCGGTAGCATTTCAGGAGCATTTGCATACGGTTCCGCTCTAGATAAAACGTCTTCTCCGCGTCCAGCGTCAGCGCATACCGATGGGCGACCACGGATGCCGGGACGATGCGACAGCGCGCACCGAGGAGGATCGCCCGCCACGAAAGATCCGTGTCCTCCACGTACATGAAAAAGGATGCGTCGAAGCCGCCGAGTCGTTCCATCAGCGCGCGCCGGATGATGAACGCCGCGCCGGAGACGGCGGCTACATCCTCCGGTTCGGTGTACTGCGTGGCGGGCGCATTAAGCCCCCGGCAGGTGGCGAAGCCGGCGATATGGACCGCATTGCCGCAGGTATTGATCCGCGTTCGGTCATTCGTGAGGATAATCTTCGACGTGGCGAGGCCAATGGCCGGGTCCGCTTCGAGCGCGGCGACGAGCGTGGCGAGCCAGGTCGGTTCCGGCTCGGTATCCGGATTGAGCAGCGCGAGGTACATGCCGTGGCAGGAGGGCAGCGCGGCATTGTTCCCGTCGGCGAAGCCGCGATTGGCGGGGAGGCGGATCACTGTCGCGCCGGGTATCACGCGTGCGATGAACGCCGCCGATCCGTCGCTAGACGCGTTATCGACGGCAATAATCTCCAGATTTCGGTATGTCTGGTTCGCGAGGGCGGCGACAAATTTGGACAGATATGGCAGCGCGTTATAGAGCACGACGATGACGCTCACCAGCGGCCCGTCTTTCTGGTCGGGGTCGGAAGCCTCTTTCTCCTGCCCAGCGCCGATCATGCGAGCATCCCTCTGCGTCATTGCGTTGACCCGGCATGTCGTTGACGCAGGTCAATGGGTATGATACATAGCCACCGTGTTGTGGCAAATCATTCCCCCGATCATTCCAACGGCGACCGCTGCCCGATTGTCGCGCGGGCGGCGCACCCCGACCGCGTCGGGCGGATAGCGCATGTCACGACCAATGCGCATCGGTATTAACAGCCTCTTCCTCATCCCGGAAGGCGTCGGCGGATCGGAGACCTATCTCCGCAATGTGATCCGCGAGTTGCCTGGGCTCGATCCCACCATCGCCTATACCCTCTTCACCAACCGTGAGAATGCCGGGACGTTCGACGTGCCCGCAGGCGCGAACCTGCGGGAAATGCCCTGCCCGGTGCGGGCCGTGCGGCGGCCGGAGCGCCTCGCCTATGAATATGCGGTGCTCCCCGTGCGGGCGCAGCGGCGCCATGTGGATGTGCTCTTCTCGCCGGGATTCACCGCGCCGGCACGCCGGGGCTACGCCTCCGTCGTCAACATCCTCGATATGCAGCCGGAAGATATGCCGGAGAACTTCACCCCGTTCTACCACTTCGTCCATACGCGGCTGATGCGGCGGGCGGCGCAGGCGGCGGCGCATGTGCTCACGCTGTCGGAACATGCGAAGCGGCGGATCGTGGCGGTCTACGGCATCCCGCCGGAGCGCATCACCGTCTCCCATCTCGCGGCAGCGCCGGCCTATTTCACGCGCGCCGCGCCCGAGGAGATCGCGCGGGTGCGGCAGGCGTACGGCATCCACTCTCCCTATATCCTTTCCGTCGCGACCCTGCACCCGCATAAGAACCTCGACGCGCTCATCGACGCGGTCGTCGCGATCCGACAAACGGGCGACCGCGCCAAGCAGCTCGTGCTCGTCGGACTACGGGGGAATGCGGCCGCGACGCTGCGCGAGAAAATCCGTGCGGCGGGGATCGAGGATCGGGTCGTGATGACGGGGTGGATACCGGACGCGGACCTGCCGCCGCTCTATCAGGGGGCGACGGTCTATGTGCTGCCCTCCCGCTACGAGGGGTTCGGAATCCCTGTGCTGGAGGCGATGGCGAGCGGCACGCCGGTGATTACGACGACGGCAACCTCGCTGCCGGAAGTGGCGGGGAACGCGGCGCTCCTCGTCGACCCCGATGACCGAGCCGCGCTGGCCGGGGCGTTGCGCCGGGTGATCGACGACCCTGTTTTGCGCGCGGATTTGATCGGGCGCGGCAACGTGCGCGCGCCGCTCTTTACCTGGCGGAAGACTGCGGAAGCGACGCTGGCGGCATTCGCGCAGGCACGGAATGTCCCCCGCCGTGGATGATCGGCCTCCTCCCCGTCATTGCTCCTCGCCGTTCACTCGCCGGGTGCCGCAGGAGGGGCGCCGGCGCCGCCCAATGTCGTTACGCTCATTTCCGCTGGCGCTTCGCTTGGTTCACCGGAAACTGTCCGGGCGTGACGGGCCAATGGGCGAGGGCTTATCGTGCCTGCCGCGCATCCTTGCCGGAATGCGTGCCGCCCGCATTCATGGCGAGATTGCCGCCGTCCATCGCGATCACACTGCCCGTGATGAACGATGATGCGTCCGAGCCGAGGAAGAGGGCGAGACCCTTGATATCGTCCGGCACGCCCAGCCTGCCGATCGGGATGCCGGTGAGGAAGTTCTCGCGCAGCCCCGGCGTCGCGTCCATGCGCTCGTCGAATTTCGGGTTGGTGATCTGGGCGGGGGCGATGGCATTGACGCGCACGCCGCGGCCCGACCATTCGGTGCTCAACTCGCGCGTCATCTGGACGACCCCGCCCATCGCCACACTGTAGGCGAAGTTGCCGCGACCGAGCGCGGTGATGCCACCGATCGAGGCCATGTTGATGATGCTCCCCTTGCCGGCGCGCAGCATCCGCCGCCCGCCCTCCTGACAGGAGCAGAATTTGCCGACCAGCGCCCCCTGGATGACCTCCTGGAATTTCTCAATCGGCAAATCCTCCGGGTGATAGAGGTGGTTATTGCCGGGAATGTTCGCGAGCACGTCAATGCGGCCAAACTCCCGGTCGAGCCGCTCGTACATGGCGCGAATCTGGTCGATGTCGGAGACATCGCAGACGATCGGGACGGCCCGCCGCCCGAGCGCCTCGATTTCGCCCGCCGTGCGTTCCAGCGTCTCCGCGCGATAGTCGCAAATCAGCAAGTCCGCTCCGGCCTCCGCGAAGGCGAGCGCGGTGGCGCGCCCCATATTCTGCCCCGCCCCGGAAACCAGCGCGACGCGCCCCGTCAGATCAAACAGCTCCAGAACCATCACAACCCCCCACTCTCCCGACGCCGTGGAATTTCTACGGCGGTAACCCACTCAGTCCTCAGTCCTCAGTCCTCAGTCCTCGGTACAATGCGGCTGCCCATCGTCACCGCCGTTGCGGGAGCGCCATCGGCGATGAGGAAGCGGGTGTACACCTCGCCCGTCTCGGTTGCCAGAACAAAGGCGTGCTCCCCGACCGGGCGCACGGCGATCCGCTGGCCCTCGAAGGCATAGACGAGCGCGCCATCCTCGGCGCTCACCGTAATCTGCTGGCCCTCGCCGCCGCGATACGTGCCGGTGTAGTGTGGCAGGAGATCGACCGGGCACGGGACATCCTCGTACTCCTCAATCGTCGCGTCTACCGGCAGATCGCGTGTGCGATTCAGGGCGGCGAGCGTCACTGTCGCGACCGGGACGCCAGCGAGATTGGCAATTGCCGCGCCCGTGAACCCCGTCGCGGGGACGGCGATTACCTCCGCAGAGATGCCCTTGCGCCCGCCGCCGTGTTTGATCAGTTTCAGGCCGTGGTAATCGGGGATCACGCCGAGGCCGTAGCCATAGGAGGAGCCGGGGCTGCTGCGCGGGGCGAACGGCGTCGTCATCCGCGCGATCCCTGCGGCGGAGAGCAGTCGTGCGTCGCTGGTCATGCCGCCGGTGCGGTAGATTTCCAGATAGCGGAGCAGATCGCGAACAGTCGAATTGAGCCCGCCCGCCGGCGACCAGACGGACGAATAGAGCCAGTTCGGTGCGGCGTAGATCTCCCGCTTCCCGTCGGTCTGCCGCGTGGCATGGAAGGTGACGACGTTGCCGAAGGTGCCGAAGGTGCGCAGCATCTCCACGTCATAGGTGCTGCGGGTCATGCCCGCCGAGTCGAGGATGTGCCGCTGGACATACGGCTCGTATCCCTCTCCGCTCACCCGCTCGATGATCGCGCCGAGCAGGGCGAATCCCTCGTTGCAGTAACTGAACTGCGCGCCAGGTGGCCCGAGCAGCGCATAGCCGCCCTCCGCGAGATAGTCCATTAGGTCTTCATACGTGTCGATCGGCGCGTGGTCGGCGGACCAGGTCGGCTTGCTCCCGGCGGCGGGGTCGCCCTCCATCGAGCGCGCAAAGGCGAAGAAGCGGGAGGGCAGCGGCGGCAACCCGGACGTGTGGGTGAGGAAATGGTGCAGCGTGATCGCCCGCGTCGCCGCCGGATCCGGCGTGCGGAACTCGGGCAGGTAGCGCGTCACCGGGTCATCGACCGAGAGTGTGCCCGCCTCGTGCAGTTGCATAATCGCCAGCGCCGTGAACGACTTCGTCACCGAGGCGACACCGAAGACGGTATCCGGCGTGACCGGCGCATCCGTGCCGACTTCGCGCGTCCCGAACCCCTCCGCATACACCTCCGCTCCATGCCGCGCCACCGCGACCGCGAGGCCGGGCACATCGTGCGCCCCCATCATCCCCCGCGTGAATGCCTGAACCTCCGCTGCCCATGCTGGCGATGTCATTCGGCAATCCTTTCGGAGAAAGGGATGAACCACAGAGACACAGAGAGCACAGAGAGGAAACGCGGAGGAGAGAAAAAGCACTCTTCCTTTCTCTCCTCTTTCCCTCTCTGTGCTCTCTGTGTCTCTGTGGTTCAAGCATCCCTTAGAACTTCACCGCGCCGAGGCCCTTGAGGTGGAGTATCTGGCGCGCTTCGTCGGGGGTGGCGGGTTCCAGACTCAGTTCGCGGATGATGCGGGCCATCTTCTCGACTTGCTCGGCGTTGCTGCGCGCCAGTTGGCCCTTGTTGAGATAGACATTGTCCTCCAGCCCGACACGGACATTGCCGCCCATCGCCAGCGCGGCGACGCCGATCGGGAACTGGAACCGCCCGGCCGCCGCGACCGACCACTCGAACTCGCCGAGCAGGAGTCGCGCCTGGTTGTAGAGCAGGACGAGGTTCTCGACCGTCGCGGGCAGGCCGCCGAGGATGCCAAGCACGAACTGGATGTAGACGGGCCGTTTGAGTGCCCCGGCGTTAATCATGAAGGCGGCGTTGTTCACCATGCCCGCGTCGTAGACTTCCAGTTCCGGTCGGGTGCCCTGCTCATTCATCGTTTCGAGGAAGTAGCGCATGCTTTTGAAGGTGTTGGCGAAGATATTGTCCTCGGTTCGTTCGAGGAAGGGCTGCTCCCAGTCGTTCTGATAATCTTTGATGCGGCTGGCGAGCGGGGCGAGGGAGAAGTTCATCGAGCCCATGTTGCAGGAGGCGAGTTCGGGCGCCAGTTCCCGCACGACGCCGACGCGCTCCTCGTGGGTCATCCCCGGTGCGCCGCCCGTCGTCGTGCAGAGGACGATGTTCGACCGCTGCTTCACCCGCTCGGCGACATCGCGGAAGAGCGCCATACTGGGGATTGGCCGCCCGTTCTCCGGGTCGCGCACATGGATATGCGCGACGGCTGCCCCCGCCTCACCCGCTCGCACGCACTCGTCCACGATCTGATCCGGCGTAATCGGCAGATACGGCGACTGCGACGGCACATGCACCCCGCCCGTAATCGCCGCTGTGATAATCACCTTCCCTGGCATCGGCATCCGCGCTCACTCCTCTCCATGATACTGGTAACGTTTACCACAGAGGCACAGAGGCACAGAGAGCACAGAGGAGATACAAAAAAAGGGTTTGTTGTCACTCCCTCTCTGTGTCCTCTGTGTCTCTGTGGTTCAAATCCCATCCCTCTCCGAGTGCAGGAACGGGTAGCGGTAGTCTGTCGCCGGGACGAAGGTTTCCTTGATGGCGCGCGGGCTGACCCAACGGATCAGGTTCCACATCGAACCCGCCTTGTCGTTCGTGCCCGAGGCGCGCGCCCCGCCGAAGGGCTGCTGCCCGACGACCGCGCCCGTCGGCTTGTCGTTGATGTAGAAGTTGCCCGCCGCGTGGC
>JBPCMC010000434.1:0-4631 GCA_051002645.1 Thermomicrobiales bacterium | reverse complement strand
CGTGGTCGTCCGTGGCGCGCCGGAGCAGGCTGCCACGGCAGACCTATTTGAGCCTCTACGGGCCGCTCTCGCTGCTCTTCCTGCTCGCCGTCTGGGCGGTGGGGCTGATCCTCGGCTTCGCGCTCGTCCAGTGGGGCTGCGGCTCGCATGTCATCGTGGCGGACGGCACGCGCAGTTTCGGCACGGACCTCTATATGAGCGGCACGACCTTCTTCACCCTCGGCCTCGGCGACGTGGTGCCGCAGACGACGCTGGCGCGCACCTTCACCGTCATCGAGGCGGGAATTGGCTTCGGCTTCCTCGGCCTCGTCATCACCTACCTGCCGATCTTGTATCAGGCGTTCTCGCGCCGCGAGGTGCCGATCTCGCTACTCGACGCGCGGGCCGGGTCGCCGCCGCGCGCGGTCGAACTGGTGCGCCGTCTCGGGGAGTACGACGATCTCGCGTCGCTGCGTCCGCTGCTCATCGAGTGGGAGCGCTGGTGCGGGGAACTGCTGGAGAGTCACCTCTCCTACCCGCAACTCGCCTATTTCCGCAGCCAGCACGACAACCAATCGTGGCTGGCCGCGCTGACCGCCATCCTTGATGTCTCCGCGCTCCTGCTCGCCGGCGTGGAGGACGCGCCGGTCGGCCCCGCACGACTCGTCTTCGGCATGGCCCGCCACGCGATCGTCGATATCTGCCAATACCTCAATACTCCGCCCCGCAAGCCCGCCGTCGACCGCCTGCCCGCCGCCGACGTGGAGCAGATGCATGACATCCTCGCGGCAAGCGGTATCCAGATGCGGGAGGGCGCCGCCACGCTCAGATCGTTGCGTGAGCTCCGCCACCTCTACGAACCCTTCGTCAACGGCGCGGCGGAACGGCTACTCTTCACCCTTCCTCCCTGGATGCCCGACCCGGACGTCAAAGACAACTGGGAGACGACCGCCTGGGATGACGTGCTGTAGCAGTAAGAGCCTGGGAACGTTGGTGGTGGCGAGCTTTGAGACGGCTTCAAATCCGGGGGAAGTGAACCACCAAGACACCAAGAACACCAAGAGGGGATTCTTCTTTCATTCCCTTGGTGTTCTTGGTGTTCTTGGTGGTTTTGAAACTGGCTCAAAGCCCGCAACCCACCGGAGGAATGGGGTTACGCGCGGGAGCAAGACGGGCCGATCATGGTCAACTCTTCGGCCCAGTAGGGATCGGGCGGCAGGGTGGACCAGGGGTTTGGGAGCGTGGCGGGGGTCGCGTAGCACCATCCCGCCCGGCGTCGTTTGCTCAGCGAGAGCGTGCGCCGCAGCGCTTCCTCCGTCGGCACAGCGTGGACAAGATGGCAGAAGCGCTCCGGCGGATAGCGGCGCATCCAGCGGGGGGCACGATAGTTGTTCGTATACGCATCGTACGTGTTCTCGAAGGTGACGACGATGTCCGCCACGTCCATGAACGATTCAGGGATGGCCGCGCCCGGATTGAGCACGGTCAGCGCCGTTGCGTCGCCCGCTTTGATCGCTGCCGAAGCTTCGGCGTAATAGGGCAGGCTGGCACGGTCCGCGCTCACCTGATCGAGGAAGATACCGTCCACGCCGTACCAGGCGGTGTAGTATTCGATGTCGCAGCGCACGTCACTGAGCGGGCGGGAGGCATAGTCGGTGTCGACGTAGTCGATGACGGCGATGCCCGTCGCCCGGCTCTCTGTGATCTGCGCGGCATACGCCGACGACGGTGCATTGCCCGGCCCGCTGTGCGGGTTGACGATGGCGATACCGACCGAACCGGCAGCGGCGTCGAGCGCCGCCCAGAGCGGGCCGGGAGTGAAGTATGCGGGGATCATCAGCCGCTGCCGGACGACCGCCTTCGTCACTGGCTGCTCGCCATCGGTTGCAGCATGAAGGTCAGATATTCCAGGCGATGCAGCCGGTTTCGCAAGGAGACGAGCGCAGCAGCCGCGCCGACCGTCCCGGCGACCAGGTAGCCGACGCCATCGAGGTGGCGACCGGAGATGATCGCCAGTTGCGTGCCGACGAGGTTGCAGGTGACGAAGAGCGCGGCGATCCCCAGCGCGGTACGCCGCGCATCGAGGTAGAGCACGAGCAGGAGCGTCATCAGCATCAGGAACTGGCTGCTCGCCGCCAGCACGTCGATACGGAAGAGGGCGACCCGATCCGGCGCAAAGCCCGCGAAGGCGACCACCTCCGGCGCGAGGAGCAGCAGCGTGCCGACCACGACGATCTGCAAGCCGCAGATGTTCGCCAGCCCGGAGCGGACGGCGTCGATCATCCCCTGCTTCGCTTGCCGGATCTGCGCGAGCGTGCCTGTACCGTCCACCAAGCGGTAGAACGCCTTGTAGTGGCGGAAGAAGCGCGTCTCGATATGGACGAGGAAGACGGCGGAGGCGAGGATCGTGGAGAGATAGGAGAGCAGTTTCATCGTGTCGTAGACGGGGTGGACATGGTAGAAGCCGCCGATGACGATGCTCCCCGGCGCGTGCCAGTAGAGCGCATTGTCGGCCCAGATGCCCATCGCATAGAGCAGACCGAAGAGCAGCAAGTCCCAGTATCGCGTGCTGTAGGCGAGGAAATCGAGATTGATCCGGTCCGAGGGGGTGAACTCGTGGTAGACATGCATCGCCAGCAGCACCATGCTCACCACCTGGCCGAGGATGTACCCCGCAAGGCTGCCGACGAGCCCGTACCGTGTGCCGAAGAGGAGCGCCGCGCCGAGACTGAGCGCGTGCCCAGTGAAGAAAATGACGACGATGTTCGCGTAGTAGCGCGTCGCGGAGAGGAAGGTGCTGATCATCCAGGTGAGCGAGAGGGTGACGAAGAGCGTCGCCGTCAACAGCCGGTAGCGCCACTCGAAGGGCGCGAGCAGCAGGAACGGCACAGTGATGATGAGCAGTGGCACGAGCAGCAAGAGCACGCCGTTGCACGCCGGCCCGAGTGCCGCCCGATCCTCCACATAGAGGCGGTCGGCCAGATAGCGCGTGACGATCATCTGCATGCCGCTGGTGAGAATCAAACTCGCGCCGAAGGCGTAGGTGATCGTCGCCACCAGCAGCGAGAAGTCCGCACCGTTCTGGAAGGCCATCCGCGTGCTGCCGAGCAGCCCGAGCGAGACGACCGACGAGAGCCACGGCCCCGAGGTGATCACCGCCGAGGAGAGATAGGCGGCGGCGGAGCGCGCGTAGGTGTCGCCCTCGACGAGTTTATGCAGCCGGAAGCCGATGCCCGCCATATCCGCCCTTCCTATCGCCCACCGGCGCCGCTGGCTCCTGACGGGATGCGCGGCGGAGATACCGCCGGTACATCTCCCGGTAGGTCGTATACAAATCCTCTTGCTGGTAGAACGCGCCCACCCGCTCCTGCCCGGCGGCAGCCATCCGCAGCCGGAGGGCCTCGTCGCGCCAGAGGTGGATGATCGCCTCCGCCGTCTCCTGCGGGCTCGCCACATGGGTGAGCAGACCGCTCGGGCCGATTGCCTGATCCGCCGGCGTGATGCCGTGCAGCAACTCGCGGCACGCGCCGACGTCTGTCGTGACAATCGGGACACCCGCAGCGTTCGCCTCGAGGATGACGAGCGGCTGCGCCTCGCTCAGACTGGTCAGTACGACGACATCGAGATGCCGGTAATAGTCGCGTACATCGGCGCGCCCTGTGAACCGCACGACCGACGCCAAGCCGAGCAATTCGACGAGTTGCTGGCACTCCGCGAAGTATTCGGCGTCCTCCTCGGTCGGCCCGACGATGGCGGCGGCGAGGTCCGGGATGACCTCTTTGACGATGTTGATAGCGCGGATGAAGGTCTTGACGTCCTTGATCGGCACGACGCGCCCGATGAATCCGACCGAGAAGCCGTCTAACTGCCGCGCCAGCGACGGCCGGACGGCACGGAAGCGGTCGACATCGATGCCGTTCGGGATGACGCGCATCTTCGCCGGGTCCGCGCCGTCCTGCATCTGGTAGCGCTGGTTGCTCTGCGTGATCGAGATGATCTCGTCAGCGAGGTTGTACGAGACGCGCGTCATGAAGCGGAACATCGCATTCCACCACGTCCGAAAGAAGTCCTGCTCGATCTCCAACCGGTGCTCGGCGCGCACCTGCTCCGGTATCCAGTCGGCGTGCGCGATCTCGATCTCGCGCTCGTGGGTGTAGATGCCATGCTCAGTGACGAGGAGGGGCGCGCCGCTACGCAGCTTCCCGAGCGCCCCGAGTAGGCCGCTGAACCCGGTGCTCGGCGTGTGGTAAATGCGCGCGGGCGGCAAGGGCGCTTCGAGCAGCCGGAAGAGCGGCGCATGGGTGGCGCGGAAGGTCCAGAAGAAATCGACGAACGGCGCCTCCGGGCAGCTTTCTTCGTATCGCGCGACGAGCAGGTCCCATCTCTCCCGGCTGAAGAAGAGATCGGCGGACGTCAGGCCCTTCGCGTCCTGCCCGGCGAGATGCGAGAAGACGGCGGCGTGGTCGCACACGCGGCCCTCGCCCAGCACCGTGTGCAATTCCCGGACGGCGTGCCACGCCTCGGGGCAGCGCCGACCCGTCGGCCCCGACGGCAGGTTCTCGAAGTCCTGGAGGTAGAGGTCATGGACGCCGATCACATTCGCGGGCAGGACGTACTGCGCGACGCGATCGGCGACCGGCGCGGAACTGAGG
>JBPCMC010000433.1:0-2763 GCA_051002645.1 Thermomicrobiales bacterium | reverse complement strand
CGCCGCCCGGCCTGACGCGGCAATTCCTGCACGCCGCGTCGTTGACGATCATGCTGCCGAACGGGGAGCGCCCGACCTTCATCAGCCCGCTGCCCGCCGAACTCGCCGGTGTGCTGGAGAGGCTGCGCAGCGGGCAGCGTTCGCCTATACTGCCGCGATGACGCAACGGACGCGCTGGCACAGTCGCAGGACGCTCGCGGGCGGGGTCGGGTATCGCACCTGCCGCCGTGTTCATCAGGCCGCCGTGCACGCGGTCGCTCCGCGCGCCGCGACAATCCGAGCCCTTCGGCGCAGTGGCGATCTGCTGACGATTGGTGACGCGACTTTCGACCTCGCGGCAATCGGTACGCTCACCGTCATCGGCTTCGGCAAGGCTGCCGCAGCGATGGCGCAGGGCGTTGAAGCGGTGCTCGGTGATCGCATCACGGCCGGATGCGTCGTCACGAAATATGGCCATGCATTGCCGACCGCACAGATCGTTGTCCGCGAAGCCGCGCATCCGCAGCCCGATGCGTCAAGTGTCGAATCGACCGCCGCGATGCTCGAACTCATTTCGGACCTGAACGCGGGCGACCTGGTACTCTGTCTCGTGTCGGGCGGCGGCTCGGCGCTCTTCGAGCAGCCGGTGGAGGGCGTTTCGCTGGCGGACATGCAGGAGACGACGCGGCTCCTCCTCCGCGCTGGCGCACCGATCACGGCGCTGAATAGCGTCCGCAAGCACCTCTCCGCCGTCAAAGGCGGGCAACTCGCCCGGCGCGTTGCTCCGGCGACGCTGGTTGCACTCATTCTTTCCGATGTCGTCGGTGATGCGCTCGATGTGACCGCCTCCGGGCCGACCGTGCCCGACCCGACGACATTCGCGGACGCTCTCGGGATGCTCGACGAATATGGCGTGCGCGCATCGGCGCCTCAAGCAGCCGTTGCACAATTGGAGGCGGGCGTACGGGGCGCCCATCCTGACACGCCGAAGGCGGGCGATCCGTACTTCGCGCGGACGCATACGCGCGTGATCGCGAACGCGCAGATCGCGCTGGACGCAGCAGCCGGGGCGGCGGAGGCGATGGGCTGGCCCGCGCTGATCCTCTCCAGTAGCCTCGAAGGCGAGGCCCGGCATGTCGCGCACGTCTGGGCGAGCATCGCGCGGCAGGTGCGCCTCGCTGCCCAGCCGCTCGCGCCGCCCTGTTGCATTCTCGCGGGCGGCGAGACGACCGTCACGGTGCGGGGCGACGGCGTCGGTGGCCGCAATTCGGAGTTCGCGCTCGCCGCTGTCCTTGCACTCGAAGGGATGGATGGCATCGCGATTGCCTCGCTGGCGACCGATGGCGGCGACGGCCCAACGGACGCGGCGGGCGCGATCGTGACCAGCGCGGTTATCCGTCATGCGCGGCAGTCCGGGTTCGACCCGGCGGCGTCGCTCGGCAGCAACGACGCCTATACATTCTTCACCCACACCGGCGGCCTCTTCCGACCGGGACCGACCGGCACGAATGTCAATGACCTGATGATTGCCCTCGTCGAGTGAGCGTGCTATCGTCTCCGGTATCAATGATGACGGGGATCGGTGCGTCGCGCGGGTGCGCGGATGGCGCGAACGGAGGATGGAAAAACGATGGTGCAGATGCAGAAGCGTGCGCTCTCGCGGGGTGTGCTGACGGCGTTGGTGGTGATGCTCTTCGGCGCGTTGTTCCCGCTCGCGGTCGGTGCAGCGGACCCGTATCCAATGCCCGATCCGCGCCTCGTCATCACACGGCTGGGCGATCAGGCGCCCGCTGGCCCGCCGAGTACACCGGGCGCCGCCGCGACGCCGCAGTCGTTCCACTTCGCCGCGCAGGGCAAGATCACGGTCAGCAGCGCGCCGGGCGACATCTCGCTGACGATGACCGGCGACTTCGCGATGCCGGATCGGCTGCATGCCACGCTCACCGTGCGCGACAGCGCGAGCACCGATACGATTCCGCCGATTGAACTGATCGTCGTTGGGTCGCAACCGTACATCCATCTCACCGGCAGCGCATCCCCTACGGGCAAGGACGTCTGGGTACTGGTCGATAATCCGGCCGGCTTGGGGATGCTTCCCGGCGGCGCGGTGCCGAATCCGGCGAACCTCCCGCCCGTCCCGACGCAGACACAGACCTTGGGCGATGAGACGATCAACGGAACCTTGACGACGCATATGCGCACGACCGTCGATGCGACCGTGCTCCTGGGCGGCACGAGTAAGAACGCCAAACCGTCCATGTTGACGGTCGATCTCTGGACGGGCAAGAGCGACAACTTCCCGCGCCGCGTCGCGATCAACGGCAGCCTGTCGATTGATCCGCAGAGCCTGATGATGCAGCCGGGCAGCATGGCGCGACCGTCCGCCGGGGCGAACGTGGATGCGACGATCGCGTTGACCATCGACTTCAGCGCCTTCAACGTGCCGGTGACAATCACGGCGCCGACATCGTTCGTTAAACTATCGGACTTCATCAAGCAGTAGCGAGGGAGGGAAACCTCACCCCCCGACCCCCTCTCCATTGCGATGGAGGTGGGGAGCGATATAGGGGAAAACCAACATCCGGGAAAAGCCACGGCACTTGAGGCGAGGCATCCCCCCCCATCGCAATGGAGAGGGGCCGGGGGTGAGGCTCCCCGCAGGGCTTATGCATTCTCGGCAAGCGGGAAGCCGAGGAAGGCGAGAGCTTCCTTCGGATGGCCACTGTAGTAGCGTAACCGCTCGGCAATCGTCCGCCATCCCGCCCGATGCAGCAGACTGACCAC
>JBPCMC010000432.1:0-7566 GCA_051002645.1 Thermomicrobiales bacterium | reverse complement strand
GGTGGCGGCGTGGGAAGATGGGCGCAACGGCGCGGATGCGATCATCAACTGGCGCTTCACGACCGCAGATGCACGGATCAAACTCAAGCACCTCTATCCATCAATGCAATCGTGACAGACCACTAGGCCCTGTTTCACGGTGCCTCGTTCATGAATGCGTTGGAACTCAAGATTCCCCGTCCGGTGATCGCGATGCCTTCTGCGCCTCCATGGCGAGGTATTCTCGCCGCGACCGCAGGGCGATGAAGAGTCCGCCGATGACGAAGGCGGCGACACCGACGGCAATGGCGATCAGAAATCCCCAGCGCGCACCGCCACCGCTCCTCGATGTTACCGATGTCGCCCCACTCGCCGCGCCGACGAGAGTGGCACAGACGACGGAGAACATCATCACGCCCAAGGATAGCAACATACGAAACAGCGGTCGCCCAGGCATTCTGTCCTCCCAGCGTTTTCAACCCGGCCGTGACGGCCTGATATCAGGGCCTCAGAATTGGATCACATGCATACGGGATATGTACGAACCACATATGCCTCCGATGTGTCCTCGCGATCATACTCCATCTGCGGCGCGACGAAAGACGCCTCCGCGCCCATGTGGAGAGTGGCGAGATCGGCGTTGGAGAGCGGTACTGCCGTGCGGGCGCGATGAAAATGCGCTATCCTGCGCACGATCACGAACGACCGTATGGGGAAGGAGCGGCGGGTGCTCGCCAAAGTGACCAGTTGCGCCCTGATCGGGCTGGACGGCGTGCCAATCACGGTAGAAGTCGATGTTGGCGCGGGGGTGCCAGCCTTTAATATCGTTGGGTTGCCAGACGCCGCCGTGCAGGAGGCGAAGGAGCGGGTGCGCGCCGCCATCCGCAACAGCGGCGGTCGCTTCCCCACCGGGCGTGTGACGGTCAACCTCGCCCCGGCAGACATCCGCAAGGAGGGACCTTCCTACGATCTGCCCATCGCCCTCGGCATCCTCTTGGCTTCCATGCAGATCGACATCCCGAACGAGGCAATTGCGAGCTCGCTCGTCGTCGGGGAACTCTCACTCGATGGCGGCGTGCGCCACGTCGATGGCGTGCTCGCTATTGCCGACACCGCCCAGGCGAGCGGCTTCACGACGCTGATCGTCGCCGCCGAGGATGCCGCCGAGGCCGCGCTCGTCCCCGGCGTGACGGTCTACCCGGTCGAAACGCTCGTCGCCCTCGTCCGCCATCTCGTCGGCGAGGAACTGATCGCGCCGCAGCCGCCGTCAACGATTGACACCGACGTATGGGAGGATACGGGCGGCTCCGACCTCGCGGAAGTGCGCGGGCAGGAGCACGCCAAGCGCGGGCTGGAAGTCGCGGCGGCGGGCGGGCACAACGTCATCATGTCCGGGCCGCCCGGCAGCGGCAAGACGCTGCTCGCCCGCGCGCTCCCCTCCATCCTCCCCCGCCTGACACCCGCCGAGGCGCTCGATGTGACGCGCATCTACAGCGTCGGCGGCCACCTGGGGCGGGAGATGGCCTTCATGCGCCACCGGCCATTCCGCGCGCCGCACCATACCGTCTCATACGCGGGGCTGGTCGGCGGCGGGCAGTGGCCCCGGCCCGGCGAAATCTCGCTCGCGCACCGGGGCGTCCTCTTCCTCGACGAGTTGCCGGAGTTCAATGGCGCGGTGCTGGAAGTGCTGCGACAGCCGTTGGAGGACAAGATCGTCAGCATCAGCCGCGCCTCGGGCTCGCTCACCTTCCCCGCCAACGTCATGCTCGTCGCGGCGATGAACCCGTGCCCCTGCGGCTACGCGGGCGACCGCGAGCGCGCCTGCTCCTGCTCGGCGCAGCAGATCAGCCGCTACACCAAGCGCATCAGCGGCCCGCTCCTCGACCGCATCGACATCCATCTCGACGTGCCGCGCGTCCCCTACGAGAAGTTGACCGCCATCGGCCCGGCAGAATCCTCCGCGACGGTGCGGGCGCGCGTCGAATCGGCCCGCGAGCGGCAACGCGCCCGCTTCGCCGGCACCACCAGCGTCACGAACGCCGACATGGGTCCCGGCGAGGTGCGCCAATACTGCCCGCTCGACACGGCGGGCGAGCAATTGATGCGCGCCGCCTCCCGCCAGATGCACCTCTCCGCCCGCTCCCACCACCGCATCATCAAACTTGCCCGCACCATCGCCGATCTCGTCGCCGCCGAGCAAATCACCGCCTCACACATCGCCGAAGCCTTGCAATATCGCCCGCGCGAATTGACCATCTGATGCTTTCTGCCCTGCTATGTATTGGAGATCGTCAATAGCATAGCGAGTGAAAGTCAACAGCAAGCATCAGATCGCCGTTCCTGCTGCGATCCGCAAAGAACTGCACATCGAAAGCGGCGATCATCTGCTCATTGAGGTTCGCAGAGGCCATCTGGTACTCATGCCCGAACCGCGCGATTACAGCGCGTATCTGCGCGGTATGCATCGCGAGATATGGGAAGGTGTCGAGCCGCAGGAGTATGTACAGCGGGAGCGCGAGGGTTGGACGGAATAGCGATTCTATGAGATTGGCACGAGTCTGTTGGTCTGCGTGAAGACCATTTACTTCGGATAGCGAGAACGAGAATAGGGGCTTAGCTCGGGATCGTAATACAACAGATTCATCGCAGTAAACGACGAAGACTTGATAACCGCCGTTTTACCGGAGTCGCCTGCAGTGTTGCTAAGGGAGAAGTCGCTTTCCGCAAGCGATCCCCATTTTATTTCCCAAATGGTTGGGACCTCGCCCCGATTATCTTTACCTCGCACGTAAACTCCGGCACGGCTCACGAGGACGTACCGGAAAGTAATATACATCCCCGCTTTGGCATGATGCCCTTTCGGCATATTACCTTCTAGTGCTATCTTCAATTCGATATTCGGCAAACTGTCGTCCTGCGAGAGCAAATCCGGATACGCATGGGGTCGGTTCCGTTGATAAAGTCCATTTGACACAATGGCGAGGCCACCAGATAAGAGGTTGCCGAGCATCGACGAAAGATTGGCAAGTTCAACGAGGTGGCGAATAGGCGGGGATTCTCGACTCAACAATTGCTCGTCGATAAGATCAAGCGTGTGATACGCGGACTCAATCGCGAGCGCGAGCGTCTCTACATCGAAAGCTGTCGTTCGATGAAAATCCTGCATGCTCTCAGAGCCAAAATGCTCGCGGCGGACCACTCGTTTGGTTGGACTCGGCACGATCTCAACTTCTCTGCTCGACGCCGTGACCCGTGTGAATCCCACTGTGACCGCGACGAGATCTTCCGCTTGCTCGATTACATTAGAAAGCCGCACATTCAGGGCATCAGCAAGACGAACAGCGACTTCGATGGTAGGTTGCCGCTCACCGCGCTCAAGAAGGCCAATATATGTCCGATGTACACCCGCACGGTCCGCGAGTTCCTCCATAGTCATTCGGTGACGATGTCTAGCCTCACGCAAGAGACGTAGAACAATCGCACCTATTGTTTCATTTCCCGCCTCTACCATATTCCCTCTTCGCCTCAGCTGCCATCGAAACGTCAATCATGGTGGCACTCTTGACAACCGTCGTCAAAGAGACTATAGTCTCCACCGGAGACATGCGTCCGCATCGGAGGGTTCTATGCCAGCGTTTCGTGTCATGGATTTGTTTTGTGGAACGGGCGGTTTCTCGAAGGGATTCGAGAACGAAGGCCACTTCGAGGTCGTGTTTGGGATTGATCTCCTGCGTGTCGCTATCGAGACATTTCGCCTGAATCACCCTAAAGCTCTCGGTGTTGCTGGTGATATTCGCTCGGTTCAACCTCCTAAAGTATCACAGTGGCTGAATGTTCGACGAGGCGATATTGACGTTATCATCGGTGGCCCGCCATGCCAGGGGTTCTCTTCTATTCGTCCACACCGCTCAGCGAACACTGAAGACTCTCGCAATTACCTCTTTCAAGAATTTGCCGATTATGTAGCGTATTTCCGTCCAAGGGTATTCGTCTTAGAAAATGTTGTCGGCTTAGCTACATATGGCAATGGCGATACGCTTGACCGTATGCAGGATGTATTCGAGCACTTTGGCTATAGCGTCGATTGGCGGATAGTAAATGCGGCGCATTTCGGCATTCCACAAAAAAGAGAACGTTTGATTATGCTCGGTGCCGAATCAGGTATCAATCTGTCATTTCCCGATCCGACTCATGAGTGCCATTCGGATACAATCGGCATTCGGGAAAAGAAGCGGATGCTTCTGCCGAGACAACGAACCCTTTTCGACTTTGACACTCCGGTTCTTCCCCCGGCAATAACGGTCACTGACGCAATTGGAGACCTTCCTTGCCTCGAAAGCGGTCAGACCGCGCATGAATATACCATCTCTCCCCAAACCGAGTACCAACACGAGCGACGAGCGCGTTGCATGACCCTCACCCTACACGCATCTACCGCACATACGCCGAAGATGCTCGAAATTATTCGACATTCAGGATCAAATATCTCCAGCATTCCCCGACATCTCATTACGAGCGGATTTAGTTCATGCTATTCACGCCTTACGGCGAATGAACCCAGCGTAACGATCACCGTGAACTTTGTACATCCAGCATCGAATCGTTGCATTCATCCAACCCAGGATCGGGCGTTGACGCCGCGTGAAGGAGCACGCTTGCAAGGATTCGACGACATCTTCACGTTCGCGGGGTCCCGCACCGAGATTGTGAAGCAAATTGGAAATGCGGTTCCACCCCTACTAGGCCAAAGTATTGCATCTCACGTCGCAGATTTGCTCGGTGCGGGGACGAAGCTGTCATTATCTCCCGTCTATTGTTCTTGCTAATCGCGAGTGGCAACATGCCACCTACGAAGTGGATGCAATACGGCCTGTGGGGAGGATAAAGGTATGCCCGTCTCGGTGAAGAACTCGCAACTGATCTATGAGGCGCTGAAGGCGTGCGACATTCGGATGATGTCGGCGCTGCCAGAGACGTGGCTCGTCCACCTGATCCGGCAGGCGGACGACGACCCGGAGGTGACGCTCGTCCGGCTGGCGAAGGAGGAGGAGGGGGTCGGCATCTCGGCGGGGGCGCACATGGCGGGCGTCAAGTCGGCGATGATGTGCCAGAATCACGGCTTCTTGCAGAGCATCAATGGCATCGTCACCCTCGCGCACCTCTACAAGATTCCCTTGCTGCTGCTCATCTCCTACCGCGGCGAAATGGGCGAGCGCGACCCGTGGCAGACGCAGGGCGGCGCGGTGACGGAAGTGCTGCTGCGCGACCTCGGCATCCCCTACGAGCGGCTGGACAACCCCGATCACGTCGCATCGCGCATCCGCAAGGCGCAGGCGCTCGCGGAGTCCGCATTGAAGCCCGTCGCGCTCCTGTTGTGTCGCGACCTGATGTGGGAGGAGTAGCGTTATGCAGCGCATGGAAGCGATCGAAGCGGTCTACCCGCACCTGAAGGACTCCATCGTCGTCACGATCATGGGCGCGGTGGCGTGGGAGATGCAGCACCTCGGCCACCGACCCAACTTCTTCTACATGCAACATTCGATGGGCCTCGCCTCCTCGATGGGCCTCGGCCTCGCCCTCGCACGACCGGAACTGCCCGTCGTTGTGCTGGATGGCGACGGCTCGATCCTGATGAACCTCGGCAGCCTGACGACGATGGCGCGCTATCACCCGCCGAACCTCGTTCACATCGTCTTCGATAACGAGAGCCTGCTCTCGGTCGGCGGCTTCCCGACCGCCACCGCGACCGGCACCGATATCGCGGGCATGGCGAAAGCGGCAGGCATCGCCCGCGCGACGACCGTCCGCACCATCCCCGAATTCGTCGCGGCCTTCGAGGAAGCGCGCGCGGCGGGCGAGATGACGACCATCGTCGCGAAGGTCGAGGCGATCAACGTCGCCCCCCGCTTCGTCACCGACCTGCCCCTGCTGGAAAACCGCTTCCAGTTCCAACGCCACCTGCGCGAACTCCGCACGGCGGAGTAAAAGCACCCCACCCCCGACCCCTCCCCCGCCATGCGGGAGAGGGGAGCTTGATGCGGCGAGGAGAATGCCAACAGTCAGCACAAACATGCGACGCGAGGCACCCCTCCCCCGCTTGCGGGCGGAGGGGCCGGGGGTGGGGGCGTATCTGTTCAGGGTTAGGGGGAAATGAGGAGGGTACGACAGGCGGTGAAGGGATTGACGCCCTTCACCCGCCATGTCCCGAACAGCGTTGCCAGCGTCATCTTGGTCGCGCTCCCCGCCGCACTGCGCGTCCCGCCGCTGATCTTCCGGCTCGTCACCAGGTGCCGCAGCGCCCGTTCCGCCTCGTTGTTGTCCGGCGGCACCGCAGGCTCGCGCACGAAGACGAACAACTCATGCCGGTGCTTCGCCATCCGCGCGCTCAACACCCGTTGCGGCACCCGCGCTTCGCAGTACGGCGCATACACCGCCTGCAACTCGTCCATGAATGCCGTCTCCGCCTGCTGCCGCACCGCCGCGCCGTCCTGCGCGTGTTCCTGCTTCCACGCCACCGCCCGTACGTAGACCTCATGCACCGCCGCTGCCCACGCCTGCACCGCTGCATCATCGGGGTGTGTCACCCGCAGGTCATGCACATCCCTGAGTAAATGCGCCCAGCACTTCTGCTTCACCCCCGGATAGTGCGCATAGCCCACATAAAAGTCGCTCATCAGCACCCCGGCGAAGTTCTCTCCCAGCACCGCGTCCACCATCGCCCCACCTCGGCTGCCGCGCGTGAAGTATTGGGCCGTCGGGCTGCAGAAGACCCAGACATAGCCATTGATACCGTTCTCCCGCCACCCCGTCTCGTCGCCATGCGCCACCGGGCTGCCGCGAATCTCTTCCCGGATGGCGTCAACCGCCGCCGCACCCGCCCGCGCCACCTGCTGCAGCACCCCGACAATCGCCCCGACACTGACCGACACGGCATGGATCGTCGTGAGCTACCATTGGATCGTCGCCACCGGCAGCCGCGCCTCCTCGCGCAGCGTCGCGATCAGGCTGACCAACGCCACCCCGAACCGCTGCTTGCCGACGACCGCCTCATCGAGGTCCACTGCGGGAGTATGCCGGGTGCGACAGTGCGGGCACCACCGTTCGAGGTAAACGTGCTCGGTCACGACAGCGGGCACCACTGGCACCTCGATCACTTCGCGCGTCCGCCTGACACTTCCTCCTCTCAGCAGCAGGCGACAGGTCGGACACTGCTCCACGACGTGGATTACCCGCTGCGTCGGTGCCATCCGGTGGCGGACAAACTGCTGCTCCCGCCGCTTGCGCGGCCCCTTTGGCGGGCGGGGCTTTGCAGCGGCGGGCTTGAGACCCGGCATCCCCTGCGGGCGTCCCGTCCCACCAGGAGTCTCGTCGCCGATCGCCGCCAGCAACTCCCCAACGCGTATCGTCAACTGCGCGACGGTCGCTTCCAATGCAGCGATCCGCTCCTGCTGGGCGGCGATGATGCGCTCCTGCCGCGCGATCGTTTCGTGCTGGGCGATGACGAGCCGAATCAGGTCATCACGGCTGGCGTTCTTCAGGTCCATCATCCGCGCAGCATACCGCCTCCCCTCATCCCTGAACAGATAC
>JBPCMC010000431.1:0-6156 GCA_051002645.1 Thermomicrobiales bacterium | reverse complement strand
CGCTCCCCCTCTCCCCCCCCCTCTCTGTCCCCCCCTCCCCCGCCCCATCGGAAAACCGCCCTCCGTCGTCCTCCCTCCCCCCCCCCCTCCCCTACGCAGGCGTTCTCGTTGTCGATCGCCGCTCACTGAACCGCATTGGGCCTCCAGCCCGTAGTCTCGCGCGCAGGCTGAAGTCTACGCCACCACGATTTCTGGCGTCTGAGCGGTCAGGAGATGCAGTACCGCCGTGCCGCCGAGATGATCCGTCACCAGTGCCGCGAATGACGCGCAGGCGGCACGGAGGGCGGATTCATCGGTTGGCGGCAGCGCCTCGATGCAGAGGAAGGCGTCGATCGTCTTCTCGGTCAGTTTCGTGCGCTCCGCCTCGCGCCAGTTCCAGGCGCGGCAGATGACGCCGGCATCATCGCGGTAGATCACCTCGCCGGGCTGCGGCGGTTGCGGCTCCGTGCTGCCGAGCGGCACGAAATGCTCGCCGCCCGCTGCCCGCGTCAGCCGGATATCGCCCGCGATGGCGTGCAGGTCCTCGCCGCCGCACGGCAGGAAATGGCGGAGCGAGACGGAGTTATAGAGGTCCACCAGCGGGTTGATACTCCGCACATGACCCGCGACGGCGGAGCGGAGCAGGTTCTCGATGGACGAACGCTGCTTGGCGGGCTTGACGCCGAAGGCGCGATACGCCTCCCGCCACGGCACGATGGCGGGATAGGTCGCCATATCCGCCTCTCCTATCGTGCGCGCGGCCTCGGCGACCGCATCCGCGAGCAAGGAGGCGCACGCCTCGGCGTGGCGCGTATTGTCCACGCCGCGCACGATGACCACGCCGATACGCGCGGCGGGAAAGAGCGACCAGAACGACGGCTCGACGAGGAAACGTAGCGCGGTCACGGGACGATGCTGCTCAGGTCGATCACGTCGCCGAGGGTGATCTCGCCATCGAGGAGGATTTCGGCGCGAATGCCGCCGCGATCGGTCAGGCCGCGATTGAGGCCGGGCTTACCGGTCAACTCCTCGATGTAGCCGCACGGTGGGCACAGTCGCTCGCCGTAGCACTCGATGGCCCCGACGCGGAAGCGCCTGCCGATCAGGTTATCGAGGCGGATGCCGCGCGTGACGAGGTTGCGGCGGCACTCGTCCGGCGCGAGGATGATGCCCGTGTCGGTCGCCAGCGCTTCGAGCGACTCGGCCTCGATCAGCGTCAGGCGGCGGCCGGTCAGCGGCGGCACCTGCGAGTAGTAGCCGCGCCCGTCGAAGTAGCGATCCCCTTCCAGCCCTCGCCCGGCGACGACACGGGCACGCGCCAACGCGACCATCGGCGCACCGGCGGCGGGCGCGATGAAGATGCCCTCCACTCGTCCAACTCCTATTTCCGTCCGCACCGGCGCCGTTTGCGTCGCCATGATCGATTTCTCCCAACCTTGGTCGCGAACCCGACGGGCGCATTGTACAGGACGACGGGTCATCGCGAAGAATGTGAATATCGAGGGCGAGCGCCATCACGCATCGCTCACCCCGTCGGCGATGCAGCCGCACGCAAAGAAAGCGTGCGCACGAGCGCCTCGGCCTCTTCGCGCGTCTGTCCCGGCCATGTCCACGGTGCAATGACAACCACCGTGTCGCCAATCTCAACATGGGCGAGGAAGCGATCGGGGGACCGGTCGGCGGGGCAGGCTTCGGGAGGCGGAGGCACGCCTCCAGGCCAGGTGTATCCGAGGAAGAGTGTGGCCTGGCCCTGCGGGAGGATCAGTTCCTCCGCCGTCCAGCAGGGACCGTCCGGCGCATACGTGCTGGTTGGCAGGGTATTCCAGACGGCGCGCGCATACTCCGTCAGCCGCACCACGGGCGGGCCGCCGAACGGGTCATCCGCCCGCGTATAGTCGAGGGTGAACTGGTCGCTGCTCCATGGCTTGTCTACCCGGTTGTACCGGTCGACGTGCCAGAGATCCAGCGGCGGCACACCGCCCGCTCCCGCAAAATGCGCACCGAGCCAGTAGATCGGGAAACCGGGTGGCGGCTGGTCGAGTTGCCCCTGCGGGTCCGGCCGGGCGCGACGGAGCGCCGTTGGATCGAAGAAATCGGCTGGCAGGGCAGCGGCGGTGAACTCGTGGGCGTAGGTCGCGTGCTCTTCTGTCGTCTGGCCACCACTCTGCCGCTCCACATCCTCCGCGATGGGGAGGTATGTGGCAGGATCGAGAGAGAGTCGCCGCGTCTCGCTCACCAGTCCCGAGCGGTACGGTTGCTGCCGCTTCTCGGCGACGATGAAGATGATCGGGTGGCCCGCGTACTGGCCCGGCTGGATCGTGACTGCGGGGATTGCCTCGCCCGCTTGCGGAGCGCCGTTCGGCCTCGCGAAGGCATAGGTCTGGAAGGGGGCGTCGGGGCAACCGAGCACAACGGCGACGGGCAACGTCGTGCCGGGGCATTGCAATGGGGGCAACGTGCTAATGTCGTCGTTCGGCGTGGCGAGCGTGTACTGTCCCTGCTGCGTCACGATCGTCGTCCACCCGTCCCGCACGCGGCGCGCATCCATGCGTGCGACGCCGGCGTGTCCATCCACCCAGACCTCGGTCGTGCTCGCCCCCAGCCCCGCAGGGTCAATCGTGGTCGTCGTGCTGGCGTTCCGCTGGATGGTGGCGTGATAGCGCATGCCCGGTTGGTCGAGCGCTGCTTCCACCTGTCGGTAGACGTCCGCAATGGACAGATTGACTGGGCCACCCGTCGGTGGGAGCGTCGCCGTGCCTATCGCCCCGGTGGACCCAGGATCGGCGGCGGTGCGGACGTCCGGCTGAGATGCCGATGCGCACGCACTCGCCGCGACAGCGAGCGCCACGACCACCGCGAGTAATCGCCGCCGGTCTCCGTGCATCCGTGCCGTTGTCCTGTTGCCCACGAGTCCATCCATCGTAGTGCTCCCGCGCATCCCCGCGAAACGCGCCGCATTTGTGATGCCAAGCTCCCCGGATACACGATGCGTGCTCAACCTCCTGATTCTCTCGGCATGGTGGCTATGGCGTGCCCGAGGGCATTCTCGATGGTATGCCAGAGAAGCGTCAACACGCATCACGTAGATGGTGCAACGGCGGGCCGACTGATCAGGAAGATACCCGCCGCGACTGCACCCAGCGCCCACCCATCGCGCACGCTGAAGGGCTCTCCGAGCAGCAGGGCGGCGGGGCCGATGCCGAAGAGCGGGGTCAGGAAGAAGTAGGCGCTCACGACGCTCGCCTCCCCGCGTGCGAGCAACCAGAACCAGAGCAGCGACGCGGCGATGCTCATCACGACGACGAGATAGAGAAAGGCCCAGACGAACGCAGGGTCCACCCGCACCGCCTCGGGGCGCTCGAAGATGAGCGCCAGCGGCGCGACCGCCAATCCGGCGGCGGCGAGCGAGAGGACACTGAGCGAGGAGAGGGCGATGTCGAGCAGGGTGGCGATGCCGACACCGAGGCGCGCGGCTAACACGACGATGACGCCGCCGAAGCCGACGCCCAGCCCGGCGATCCGCACGGGCGAGAGGCGCTCCCCGAGGAGGCGCGGGGCGACGAGGGCGCCGATGAGCGGATTGGTGGCGGCGATGATCGCGCCCGTACCCGCCGATAGGTGACGGAGCGCCTCGAAGTTGAAGGCGAGCGGGAGCGCGGCGTTGCACAAGCCGAAGAGCGCGAGGCGCCGCCACGCGGCCCTTCCCCGCGGGCGTGACCCGCCCCACAACCGCGCCAGCACTGCCATGATGCACGCGGCAGCGAGGAAGCGTGCGGCGAGCAGCGTCAGTGGCGGGCTGTGACGAAGGACGACCTTCGTGGCGATGAACGAGGAGCTCCAGAGCAGGATATAGAGGAGCGCGACCGCAACGACAATCGGCGAGTGTCGCGCCAATCGCGCGGATACTGTTGTCCGCAATCTGCTCTCTCCATTCGCGAGCGCGCTTTTGTGACTCATCGAGACCTTTTTCGCTGCCGCAGTCAGTCTCCGTCTGTCGGCGACGTGGCGGCTGATGCATGGCCGAGGAAGTCAGCCGCTGTGTGCCAGAGGAGCGTCAGCGCGAAGTAACTGAGGCCGAGGCCACAAAGCGCATTGATCCAGCGGAAGAGCGCCGGGCGGATGAAGCGCCGCCCCGTCCCGATCACGATGGGGAGGCAGAGGCACCAGACGAGCGCGCCAAGCACGAAGCCACCGAAGAGGAGCGCGAAGCGGCCCGCAGGCGCCGCGCTCGTATCCGTCGTCGCGAGGCCCGCGCCGATGCCGGTCCAGAAGGCGAGTGCGAAGGGATTGGCGAGTGAGAAGACCGCGCCGGTGGCGAAATCGCCGCGCGCGGCGCTGCCGTGCGCGCGAGGCAGCCCGCCCGCCCATGCCTCTTGCAGGGCGCTCCACGCCAGCCGCAGGAGGAAGCACGCCCCCGCCACGCCGAGGGCGAGGCGGAGTGGCCTGCTCTGCACGAGGAAGGCCGTCCCGGTGAGCGCGAGCGCCGCCCACGTCGCGTCGCCGATCAGCGCGCCGAGTTCGACGAGCATGGCGGGGCGATAGCCGCGTGCCAGCCCGCGCCGCAACGCCTCCGTGTTGACCGCTCCCGGCGCGGCATTGTAGGCGACGCCCAAGCCGAACGCCGTGACGATAAGACTCGGGATAGATGCCATTTATCTCCTGACCTCCCGTGCTTCCGCACTACAGAGCCGTTTCATCACCCGAGTAACATCTGCCGGGCGGCGGCAATGGATGACTTTCTGCCGATGCTCCGCGAGTGCTGCAACCGTCGCTGTACGGCTCGTCGCGGCATCATCATCGGGCGCGAGCGGTAGCGGTTTCGGGCGGTAGTATCGCCGGGTGTCGCGGAGGAAGCGTAGCAACCGGCGCATGCCGCGATGGCGATTCGTACCAGCCAAGCTTGCGCGAAGATGGCGCATCACCACGCGTTGCGCCCCGATGCGCCATGGCAGATCAAGCCAGACCACCCTATCGGCGGCGCGCAGGAGTTCGTCCGTCCACCAGAGATAGATTCCCTCCGTAACCCAATCGGGCTCCGCAGCGATGCGCCGCACATCCACCAGTCGCGCGCTCAGGGGCCGTTTCGCACCCGCGCCACCCTCGTACGCGACCTGATCGAGATCATAGATGGGCACGGAGCGATGCGCCGCCAACCGCCGGGCGAGCGTCGTCTTGCCGCTCCCCGAGCCACCGATGATATGAATCCGCCGCCATTCGGTCATTGCATGTATCCCGCCTAGAACGACGTTTACGCGAGTTCCTTCGCGCGCATCGTGGCGCGGCCCGCCTCCCGCTCGGCGTCGATGAACGAGCCGTGGGGAAAGGGATAGGCCGGGTACTCCTCCGGCTTGACGTTGTGCTTGCCGACGCGCGTCTCGATCTCCATGCAGTAAACGCTCGTGATCGCGATGTCGCTCGCCGGCATCGGCACGTAATCGACGCCCGCGACGAGCTGCGGCGCGTATTTGCTCATCACCCCTTCCAGTGCGTACTGCTTCTCGGTCGCGTCCGCCACGACCCGCACCGTGCCGTAGCAGACGACACTGGCGTATTCCGTGCTGAAATCGAACGGCGTCCCGGCGGGCAGCACCCGACCGAACTCCGTCACCGTGAAGCAGGCGCGCGCCACGCCCGTTTCCAGCACCGCCCGCAGTTTGCCGACTTGTGCGGTGTGCCAGTAGACACGCGTGCCGTCGAACCAGAAGAAGTTGCTGTGCAAGAGCGGCTGCCCCTCGTAGACGACCGCGAGGTGCCCGACCGCGCTCATCGCGAGGAAGCGATCCATCCACTCCTCATCTGCCAGCACCCGATCCTTCCGCCGCACCTGCGTCAATGGCCGCTCCAGATACCGCTCCACCGAACACCCTCCTTCATCCACAGACCATCGCTTATTGTGTCTAATGACAATCTCTATTGTGCCTATTGATAGCGTATCATCCTTCGGCGTCATGTCAAGGAGGGTACGATTCGCAATGCCGGTGATTCATGGAATCTGCCGGAGCCTCGGTGGTTTCGTCCATCTCGGCACACTGGAATTGAGAGGCCAACGGATGCGTCTCAAAGCCGGTCGATCACAAGGTGGGGGGATTGTGCCCGTAGAGGGAAAAACCCGGCTTTCGGGGTCTGTCCCACCGAAGGCTTCCTCCCCCGGTCTCCACCCCCTTCCCGACCAGCCGG
>JBPCMC010000430.1:0-9721 GCA_051002645.1 Thermomicrobiales bacterium | reverse complement strand
ACCGGAAATGATCAGCGGGTTCTTCGCCTCGCCCAGGAGCTTCGCCGCGCGGCTGAGGGCGTCCGTGTCTGGTGCGGGCCGCTCGCGGTCCACCTTCTCCGGTGCGTAGAGTTCGACATCGCCTGGCCTGGCGAGGATATCCGGCGGCACTTCCAATTCGACCGGTCGCGGGCGGCCCGTGCGCATCTGCTGGAACAACTCGCGCACGAGGCCGGGGATCTCCTCCGGCGTCATGCCGCAGGCCGACCACTTCGTGACCGATTTCAGCATCTCCTGCTGGAAGGGAATCTCGTGCAACATGCCGCGCCCGACGCCAATCAGGTCCGACTGGATCTGCCCGGAGAGGCAGAGCACCGGCGCGGAGCAGGCATACGCCGTGGAAAGCGCCGCCGTCGCATTGAGCAAGCCCGGCCCCGGCACGACGAGGCAGACGCCGACATTGCCGGTCGTGCGGGCATAGCCGTCCGCCATGTAGGCAGTCGCCTGCTCGTGGCGGGTGTGGATGATGCGGATATTCTCCTTCTCTGCGTAGAGCGCGTCGAAGGCCCAGTCCAGTTGCACGCCGGGCAACGCGAAGATCACTTTCACGCCCTCGCGTTTCAACGACTGTACGAGCGCCTGTCCCCCGGTCAACTCAGCCATGCAGTCCCCTCCTCATACCGACAACGACTACGAATCCGCCGCAGAACCGATTGTATACCAGAGAATCGCAGGGGCGGCGACGCAATCACCGTCCTCTTCTCACCCGTTCCCGCGTTTGCGCCATTGTAAGGGAGCAATGAGCAACGAGCAATGAGCAACGCGTAGGGAACATCACCCCTCATTGCTCATTGCTCATTGCTCGTCACAGCCGTGGCCCCGGCCCGCCACCGAAGCGGCCCATGCCGCCGAAGGGCCAGCGACCGAAGGATGGCGGCGCGGAGCCGTCGGTGCGGTAGGTGAGGACGGTGAAGGTGGCGTCTTGCGCGGTCTCTCGCGATGCGTTGCGGCGGGGTGGATCGGCGTTCGGCTGGGTCAGCCGCCGCCAGACATCGGGGTTGGTGGCGTCCGAGACCCAGAGCAGGGTGCTGGCACGCTGGAAGACGCGCATCACGCCGTGGCCCTCCTCCTCCTGCCAGCCATCGTCGGGGAGATGCGTGGCGTACCAGTCCGCCACCTCGCGGTACGACCCACGGGCGCGGTACCAGAGGGCGGTGCCGGTGACGCCGCGCGTCCGCAACATCGGCGCGGGGTTGCCGGTCTGCGCGATCGGCACATTATCGACGCGCAGCAGCGTCGCGCCGGGCGGCACCGGCAGCCAGACGGCAGGGTTGAAGGGCGTCGCGTTCGCGGCGGCATCGCCGAGCGATTCCGGCCCGGCGGGCGGCTCCGGCTGCGTCGTCACCTGCCGCGCCACCTCGCGCACCTGATCGCGCGCCGCAATCGCCTGCCGCCGCGCGAAGCGATAGAACGCGCTGAGGATCAGCCAGAGGACGAAGGAGACGATGGCGAGCGCCACCAGTAAGCCAAGGATCGTTCCGATCATTCCAATGCCTCCGAAGGGCCGACATGCGACGGGATATGACGCCAGGGAGCCAGCAGGACAAGGAGCGCGCCCCCGAGCAGGTACGCGCCGAGGACGTCGGTGGGCCAGTGATCGCCGAGCGCGACCCGCGACGGGCCGACGAGCACAATCGCCAGGGCAAGGATACCGCAGAGTACCCCCTCACTGCTACGTACTCGACGCCCTTCGGGTAACGCATCCCGGACGAGCAATATCAGCAGGCCGCACACAACGGTGTACGTCAAGACGTGCCCGCTTGGATAGGCGGCGGAGGTCGGCAGTTGCCCGATCACCTGCGCCTGCTCCGGCGTCGGTCGCGGTCGTCCAACGAGATGTTTGATGATCGACCCGAGCGGCGACGTCAGCAGCGCAAGGAGCATTAGCGCCAATCCCCGCCGCGCGCCGTAGCGCCAGCCGAGCACGACGAGGAGCAGCGCCACCCCGTACGACTGCGGCGCATACCCCGGCCATGAGACGACCTCCCAGAACCACGCGGCATGCGGCAGGAGATGCCCCTGCACCCACCGCAACACTGTGTCATCGAACCGATCCGTCGCGCCGCGCGCCACGAGCACGGTGAGGGCGGCAAAGGCGATGAGGGAAAGCCCCCACCCCCAGCCCCTCCCCCGTTTACGGGGGAGGGGAGATTGCTTCAGCGATGTCATGACGGACCACCACTGACGACGCCGTGGAGTCACCCGTCTCCCGCATGGCGGGGGAGGGGCAGGGGGTGGGGGCCATCGGCTCATTTCTTGAACAGCAGCCGCAGCCCGACGACGGCGAGGGCGAAGGCGAGTCCGCGGACGATCCACTTGCCCTGCAAGCGGCTGGAGAGCCGCGCGCCCAGTTGCGCGCCGGGGATCACACCGATCGAGAGCCCGATCATCGGTATCCAGCGGATGTCGTTCGATGCCAGATGCGACAGCGCCCCCACCAACGCGGAGATAACGAGGATGTAGTGCGAGGTCGCCGTGGCGATGTGCGCCGGGAAGCCGAAGAGGAAGATCAGCGCGGGCACATGGATGATGCCGCCGCCGATACCGAGAATGCTGGACAGGAAGCCGACGACGAACGAGAGGGCGATGCCGCCCCAGAAATTGTAGGCGTAATCGAACCGCTCCCCGCCGCGTTCGGTGACGGAGCGGGCCACCCAGCCGCGCGGCAGAGTGCGCGTCTCACCCGGCGCGAGCGGTGCAACGTGCGCTGATTTCGCGTCGGGGCGGAGGGTGAGGAAGCCCGCAATGGAAATCAGGAAGATGCCGAAGACGACATAGAACGGGCGACTGGAGAAGAGATTGGAGATGTACGCGCCAATGATCGAACCGGGGACCGTTGCGAGGGCGAAGCGGTTGCCGGTCCAGAAATCCACCCGCCCCTGGCGGACATATGACGCGGTGCCGGAGAGGGCGTTGAAGAAGACGACCGCGAGTGAGGTCCCCGCCGCTTCGGCGGGGGAGATGCCGGGGATGAAGAAGAGGAAAATCGGCACCATCACAAAGCCGCCGCCTGCACCGACGAGCGTGCCATAGGTCCCCACTCCGACACCCGCGATAGCCCAGAGCAGCACCTGCACGACCGAATGATTCACGTACGCTCCCGGCTCCTATCACCTCTTCGGCGCACATCGCGGCCGCCGGGGGAGTGTACCACCGGAGAGCGGGCAGTGGGCAGCAGACAGCGGGCAGCAAAAAGGGTCCCGATGGGCGCAACGAGTCCGGCAATCCCGGATTCGCTTCGATCTCTTTCCCGCTGCCTGCTGCCCGCTGTCTGCCTCTTACCGCCCGCTGCTTCCCGTCTCCCGTGCGCCGCTTGTGTCATCCCCGCCTTCGGCGGGCGGCGCAGTCTTCGTGCCGGGTCGCTCGGGAATGCCGGTCGGTGCGCCCCCTTGCGGCGCATCGGCGCGCTTCCCCTCCGCCGGATCGCGCTCTTTCGTGCCGGGCAGTTCTTCGTTTCGCGTTGTCTTGTCCATCTGTTCCTCCGTATCGCCGCGCTGCACCACGCCATGATGGATGCACGAGACATGCCGAGAGCATCGGAGCGCGCTCCACCATCGGTCATTATGCGGCTGTGCGTACGTACATAATGCGTGGACGAGGGCTGCTCTGCGATGCCGTGGCACGCAGGTTGCATAAGGCAAGACCGGAGAGTT
Source organism: Thermomicrobiales bacterium (assembly GCA_051002645.1). GTDB lineage: Bacteria > Chloroflexota > Chloroflexia > Thermomicrobiales > JALYUS01 > JALYUS01. Next base: position 6,029 of record JBPCMC010000430.1, on the reverse strand, counting down.
GGTTCATTCGTTGTTGCCAGGAGGTTTCGGACATGGTACTGATGGAGTTCGCCAAGATCAACTTCGGCCTTGGCCTGATCGGCTGGATTATCGTCGGCCTCATCGCCGGCTGGCTCGCCCACATGGTCGCCGGCTCGGGCGGCGGCAGCCTCATCTCTGACCTGATCGTCGGGCTGATCGGCGCCTTTGTCGGCGGGATCATTCTCGGCCTCTTCTTCAACGGCACGACGGGCATCATCGTTTCGATCGTCGTCGCCTTCATCGGCGCGCTGATCCTCACCTGGATCGTCCGCGCCGTCATGGGCAGCCGCTCCCCCGTCTAATCGGGCGGGCAACGGGCAGCAGGCAGCGAGGAAACAACTGACTGCGCGCCTCAGATCTACACAACAAAAGGGCCGTCCGCTTGGACGGCCCTTTTGTTGTCACCCCTCTTGCCCGTCAGGATAGAATTGAGACAGTAGGCTGTGCTTTCGTCTTCGCGATGATCGTCAATTGGGCCTGCCACCGTCTCCGGAGCAAGACCGCCTTACCGAACATTGAACCGCCAAGGACGCCAAGAGGGAAGAAGATAAGATTGCGCTTCTCCGCGTCTTCTTGGCGTCCTTGCGGGTGCCCTTTGGGCAGTATTGGCGGTTCGATCCCTGCAGCGTTACCAGCGCGAGACGACGACCTTTTTCCGTGTGTAGAAATCCACGCCGTCGGTGCCGTGGACGTGGAGATCGCCGAAGAACGAGCCCTTCCAGCCGGAGAAGGGGTAGAAGGCGAAGGGTTGCGCCACGCCGACATTGACGCCGACCATCCCCGCCTCTACCCGCTCGCGGAAGGCGCGGGCCGACGACCCGCTCGCCGTGAAGAGCGTCGCCATGTTGCCGAAACTCGATTGATTCGCCTGCGCGATTGCCTCATCAAGCGTCGCCGCGTGCGAGACGGAGAGCACCGGGCCGAAAATCTCCTCACGGCCCGCCGCCATCTCCGCCGAGACATTGTCGAGGATCGTCGGGCCGAGGAAGTAGCCGGGCCGGTCGAGGTACTTGGTTTCCCGCCCGTCCACGAGTACCTGCGCGCCCTCCCGCTCGCCGCGCTCGACGAAGCCAACGACGCGGTCGCGGTGCTCCGCCCGGATCAGCGGGCCGATCAAGACGCCCGCCTGATCGCCGGGGCCGACGGTCAACTTGCGCGCCTCGACTTGTAGCGCCTCCAACATTGGCCCCTGCGCGCTGCCGACCGCGACGGCAACGCTTCCCGCCAGGCAGCGCTCGCCCGCGTTGCCGAAGGCGGAGTTCAGCACGGCAGGGATCGCCAAGTCGAGATCGGCGTCCGGCAAGACGACCATGTGGTTCTTCGCCCCGCCCGCCGCCTGCACGCGCTTGCCGTGCTTCGCCGCCTCACTATAGACATGGCTCGCCACGCCCGATGAGCCGACGAAGGAAATCGCCGCGATGCCGGGGTGTGCAATCAGCGCGTCCACCGCCTCTTTCGCGCCATGGACGATGTTCAGCACCCCTTCGGGGAAGCCCGCTTCCAGGAGGAGTTCCGCCAGCCGCACCGCGCCGAGCGGCGTACGCTCCGATGGCTTGAGGATAAAGGTGTTCCCGGCAACGACGGCGAGCGGGAACATCCACAAGGGGATCATCACCGGGAAGTTGAAGGGCGGGATGCCCGCCACGACACCGAGCGGGTAGCGGTAGTAGTCCTGATCGACATTGCTGCTCACCTGCCGGAGCGTCCGCCCTTGCAGCAGCGTCGGCGCGCCGCAGGCGAAATCGACGACCTCGATGCCGCGCCGCACCTCGCCCTTCGCCTCGTCCAGCGTCTTGCCGTGGTGCCGCGTGACGATGGCGGCCAGTTCGTCGATGTGCTCTTCGAGGAGCGCCTTGAAGCGGAACATCAGTTGGGCGCGGTCCATCACCGGCGTCTGCGCCCACGATTGGGCGGTCTTCGTCGCCGCCTGCACCGCCGCATCCACCGTCGCCGCGTTGGAGAGCGGCACCCGGTCAATCTCCTCACCCGTCGCCGGGTTGAAGATCGGCAACGTCTCCCCCTTCGGCTCCGTCCATGTGCCGCCGATCAGATTCTTTACCATTTCTCTCCCCCTCTGGTGGCGTAGGCTTTGGCCTGCGCTACCCTTCTCGTTACTCGTTACTCGCATGGCAACAGGCATCGTGCGCCCTCTCCGGCGGCACATCGAGGGCCGGGTTGCGGTCGAAGAAGCCGAGCGGCTTGAGCATGAAGCCGATCCGTGAGACGGGCATCACCGGCCAATCCTCCGGGCGCGGAATGTGGTGATGGCCCATCGTGTACCAGACGACGAGGTCGGTATTCTCGATGGAGCGGTCCCCCGCCGTGTAGGTGGGCAGGCCCGCCCCGCCCGGATGCTGGTTCGGGTAGTCGCCCGCCGCGTACCGCTCCGCCGGGTCGTACGGCGTCACCCAGAGATGGTGGCCCATGAACCCGGCGCGCTGCCGGACGAACGAATCGGCGCTGACGAAGGAGCGCGCATTCTCTCCCGGCGCCAGTTTGTACGCCACCGGCTGGCCGAGGCCATTCTGTACCGACGGATTAACGATCTTCCAGTAACGCGCGTTGAGCGGATCCGTCGATTGCTGCGCCTCCCGCTCCGTTTTCAGCACAGTCGCCTCGGCGTAGAAGGCGTTGCCGTGCGGGTTCTCCGGTCCCGGCGGCTCGGCGACGGTATGGACCTCGGAGACGGAGTTCGCGGGACCATCCACCATCATATCGAGGCGGACGTTGAAGAAGTGCTGGTGATTGGGCGCGTAAAGTTGCGGTGCAACCAGCGTGCCGTATTTACGCGTCTCGCCGGGCGGCAACGCGCCAGTGTTGATGACGCCGGTCAGTTTCACCTCATACTCGATCGCGCCGTCCTGATAGAAGTACCAGTAGAAGCCGTACTCGTAGTTGCCGACGGTGGCGATGAAGGAGACGACGAGGCGGCGCGAGCGGCGCACCTCCGTCTGATTCGTCCGCCAGTCGAAATGCTTCCAGAGGATGCCGGCATCTTCCTCGTGCATGCAGACGGCGTTCGCGTAGCGCACGACCTCGCCCCGGCTGTTATTGAGGAAGGCATCGAAGTAGCGGATTTCACCCAGGCAGTCGCAGCCGAGTTCGAGCGCGTTCGCCATCAACCCGATGCCGTACTCGCCGACATCGAAGGCATTCTTGCGGTTGTGGCTCGGGTGCGGGTCGCCGTACGGCACGACCATCTCCGAGAGCGACGCGCGGTAGATGACGGGCCGGATGCGCCCGCCGTCCTCGTAGCCGATGGTGTGCAGCACCAGCCCCTCGCGCGGCGTGAAGCCGATGCGGAAATGCCATTTCTGCCACGTCACCGCGTGGCCGTCCACCGCGAAGCTCGTCCCCTCCGGCTGGGTGATCGCGACGGGCTTCAGGTCCGTCCGCATCGCCGACATGAACTCGGCGGCGTAGTTGCCCGGCTCCGGCGGCAGCGGCACGACGGCGGTATCTTCGAGCCGGACGATGCGCATCGCGTTGAGATCGACGACCGCCACGAGCCCATCGACCGGGCGAGCATAGCCGTTGTCGTGCGGCGCGGCGCGCACGAACATCAGGGCGCGCACGAGGCGCATCCCCTGATCATCCGCATCGCCGTAATTGCCCGCCGACCACGGCTCGACCATCACGCGATCCATCTCCGTCACGCCACGCTTTGCGAGCGCCGCCCGGAACGCCGGATCCGCCTTGCACGCCGCCTCACACTCGACGAACTCGTCGTACATGATGTGCGGCTGGGCATTCGGGATATGTTCCCAGCGCACAATCGCTTCTGCGGAGAGCGAGACGACCGCCTCGTAGACGGCGTTCGTCGCGTTATCGAGGAGGATGATGAACGCCTCCCGCGCGATGGCGTCGCCCGCCTGGAAGTGCAGCACGGCTTCTTTCGGCGGCTCATGCAGCGTGATGGACGCGAAGCGCACCCAGTTGCCGAGTCGCCCGCTTTCGCGCACCACGGCGACCGCCGCCGCGATCTCCGCCGCCGACAGCGGCTCCAATGGATGACGGACGGCGTCGGTCGTCACTTGCGTCTCCGGTCTGCTCAGTTGGACGGTCATGGCAATCACCTCCCACGATTGGCGACCTTCGCCGTAAGTTGTTGATCCCCGAGTATCCGTGCCGCACGCTACGTCGTTTCCGGCTCCCGCGCGCGGCGGGCGGCTACCGTACCTACAGGATAGATGGGCAGTCCCCGCAGGAGCAGAAGGATCAGGATGACCGCGATGACGGAGAATCCCGCGCCGATGCTGACGGCGATTTTGTCCCCCCGCCCGGCCTTCGTCGCGAGACCGCTATCGAGGCCGACCGGCGCGCGCGCCGTCACCGATCCCGCGCTGATCTGGATTTCGCCGCTCGTCCCCGTCAACTGAGCCGCCAGCGGGAGGGTGAATGCGTAATTCTGGAAGCCGCCCGTTGCGTCGGTCGTTGGCGCGGCCTGTTGCGCGGTGTTCGGCGCCGCGAGGTCCTGAAAGGCGAGTGGATATGCCTGATTCTGCGCGACGAGGAAGGCCATCACGGGCTGGTTCGCCGGGAACCCCTGCCCACTGGCGATGACGTACTCGCCGAGCAGCAAGAGCGGCGGGAGCACGTTCCCCTGCTTGTCCGCGACCGGGAGCAGCGAGACGACCCCGCCGCTCGTATCCCGCCGCGTCGCCGCGACTGAGATCGTCGGGTCGGCAGCGGCGACACTCGTGTATGTCAGCGCGGCAAAGAGCGCGAAGCAGAGGACAAGCCCGAATCGTCGCATCGACATCTCCCGTCACATCGCCGGTGTCACCACCGCCGTCCGTGGCAGACGATTGTACGGCAGCTCGCCGCTAAACGCCGGGTAGCGGATCGGCTCGTCATCCGTCGACACCCGACCGGACCTGGCATGACCGCCAACAGTTGCCAACCGGCCTGCCTGTCCCTACACTTTGGCAACCGGCGATTTGCCCGACGACGTACACACGCAGGACGAACCGACGCATGACGCAAGCCGCTACCTCCACCCACGGCTATCCCCGCCCGCAACTCGTCCGGGACCAATGGACCTCCCTCAATGGCGCTTGGGATTATACGTGCGAGGACGCGGCATCCTGGCACGATCCGACCGAGGTCCAGTGGCGCCGGACGATCACCGTCCCCTTCGCCCCCGAGGCGCCCGCGAGCGGGATCGGCGACACGGGTTTCCACTGCGTCTACTGGTATCGCCGCATCTTCGACGCGCCCGCGCTTCCGCGCGGTATGCGCCTGATCCTCCATTTCGGCGCGGTCGATTACGCCGCGACGGTCTGGGTCAACGGTCAGATCGCCGCACGGCACGAAGGTGGCTACACTCCCTTTAGCGCGGACATCACCGACTATCTCACTCTGAGCGGCGCGCAGACAGTCGTTGTGCGCGCCGATGACGACCCGCTCGATCTCGCCAAGCCGCGCGGCAAGCAGGATTGGCAGCGCGAGCCGCACGCGATCTGGTACCCGCGCACCTCCGGCATCTGGCAGACCGTCTGGCTGGAGCCGGTCCCCGCCACCACGATACATCGCCTCGCCTGGCTGCCAAATCTGCAACGCTGGGAAATCGGCCTGGAAGCGACGATCACCGGCCCGCGTCGCGACGACCTCCGCCTGCAAGTGACGCTACGCGCCGGGGAGAAACTGCTGGCGGATGATACCGCTGTCGTTCTCAGCAATGATGTTACCCGCCGGATCGCCCTCTTCGATCCCGGCATCGGCGATTACCGCAACGAACTGCTCTGGAGCCCCGATCGTCCCACCCTGATCGACGCGGAGTTGCGCCTCTGGGATGGCGCGGGCAATCTCATTGACCGCGTCACGAGTTACACCGCGCTCCGTTCGGTCGCCGTGCAGGGGGACAGGTTCCTACTCAACGGGCGACCGTTGCGGCTGCGCATGGCGCTTGATCCAGGCTATTGGCCGGAGAGTGGCCTGAACGCGCCTGACGACAATGCCCTCCGGCTCGGTGTCGAACTGGCGAGGGCGATGGGGCTCGCAGGCGT
>JBPCMC010000429.1:0-3377 GCA_051002645.1 Thermomicrobiales bacterium | reverse complement strand
CCCCCTCCCCCCCCCCCCCCCCACCGGGGTAAAGATCAGTCCCTCCGAAAGCGCGCTATTTTGTGCGGATCGCCGCGCGGTCGCCGTTCTCGATGAGGACCGGCAGATGAGGAATCAGCCGGTGTACGGAGCGAGGGAGTAGGACAGTGACGGTCGTGCCGACATCGACGAAACTGGCGATGCCGACCCGACCACCGTGCGCCTCGGCGATCTGCCGAACGAGGCTGAGGCCGAGGCCCGCACCGCGATGCCCGCTCTCGATGCCGCGCGTGCCCCGATAGAATCGCTCGAAAAGATGCTCCACTTCGGCGGGTTGCACGCCCGGCCCTTCATCCCGCACCCGGAGCGCGAGCCATTCCCGCTCTTGCCGGACGGTAATCGCGATGGGTGTTTTCGGTGGCGTGTAGTGGCAGGCGTTCTCGACGAGATTGACGAGCAAACGTTGCAGGAGACGGGCATCGCCCTCGATCACTGCGTCGCCGTCGATGTCCGTAGTGATCGGATGGTCGGGGAATGCGCCGCCCGCGTCCTCGACGACCGCCGTGGCGAGGTCGCCGACATCGACGGGATTGCGCAGGATCGGCTGCCGACCGGCATCGATCCGCGCCAGCGTCAGGAGATCGTTGACCATCGTGCTCGTCTGCGCGACGGACGTGCCGATCTCTTCGAGGGCGATCCGGTATTCGGCGGGGGTGCGATCGCGCATCAGCGCCAACTCGGTCGTCGCCTGGATCACGCTCAGCGGCGTGCGTAACTCGTGCGCGGCGTTGGCGACGAACGCCTGCTGCTGCGCGAGCGACCGCCGTACCGGCACCATCACCTGCCGGACGAGGAAGAGCCCGCCCACCACCGAAACGAGGAACACGCCGATGCCGATCAATGCCATAATCAGGCGCAGTTTGTTCAAGAGGGCACGCAGCGCTTCCTCCGGCCGGCCCGTCTGGACGATTAAGGCGATATGCGCACTATCTTCCTCCCCGATCCAGATGGGCGCGGTCAGGGTGCGGGTGTCGCCGGCGGGGGACGAGAGCGTGCGGGTGTCGCTACCGCCCGCCTCCGCAGTCCGTAAAGGGAGGAGGGCGGGCAAATTCGCGACCCGTTGCGGCTTCGGCGGGAAGATTTGCGTCCCGTCCGGCAGGAAGAGATAGACGTCGATGCCCGCCGTGTTCAAGTCCCGCGCGAATCCGAGCGCGTTCGTGTCCAGTGTGCCGTCCGCCCGCAGGACGACGTTCGCGACATCATCCGCCCGCTGGGCGAGCGAGTCGTCGAAGTTTTCCCGCGTCCGCCGCGCCTCGACGCCGTAGATCAGGAAGCAGGCGATGATCCCCGCGACGGCGAGGACGCCGACGATCCAGCCCGTAAAGGTGCCGCGATTCCGCTGCAATACCAGCATGGCACACAAACCTCCATGTGGCTACAGGATAACACGGCCCGGCGTGTCACTCGCGTCGGACGCGCACCGCGCGATCGGTAATGACGATGAAATCCGGCAGATCGTCGCCGTATTGGTCGAGGACGTGACCAAGCCATGTCCGTTTGAGTTGCACGTCCGTCTCATTGAGCCGAAAGAGGATGATCCCGGTATGTGCGGATTCATAGCGGACGACGAGTTCGCCGAAATCGAGATCACTGGTAATCAGCGTGCGTTGCTCTCGCACCGCTATCGCGAGAACATCTTCATCCGCCAAACCGCTGGGATAATCCTTGCCAATCGCAGTCACATCGTGCGCGCGCGCGCAGGAACGCCGCGAGGCGGAAATCGGCGCTTTGGTCGAGGAGAAACTTCATGCCGGACTTGTGGGCATCGGCTCGTTGACGAACGTAGGGAAAATATTCTCTCCCGCAACGATACCCTGCGCATAGGCAAGGCACGCCTGCACATCTTCAACAGTCAAGCGAGGATACGCCGCAAAGAGATCATCGAGATCGAGATTGTTGGCCAGATGATCGAGCACCAAAGAGACCGGAATGCGCGTGCCGCGTACGATGGGTTTGCCGACGAGGATCCGCGGATCGAGGACAATGCGCTGAAGCAGTTGCTCGCGGGTTGTTTTCATGACCGATAGGTCCTCTCCGAGAATTCTGTCGTGCGTAAAGCTGTCGACGCGACGATTCGTTGTCTTATCTGCATCGGAGAGTATTGTACGCGATGACGAACGATTCCTGCCGTCAGGTCTCGTGCCGGGCGGTGGGTACCCAGAGGTTGATGACCACCAGGGCGACGAGGCAGCCGACGCCGCCCCCGAGCAGCGTCACCGGGACGCCGATGAAATCGGCGATCGTGCCGAGGAGCATCGAGCCGAGCGGCATCATCCCCATCGCGATCATCGTGTACATCGACAGGATTCTGCCGCGAAACTCGCCGGGGACGTTCAGTTGGAGGAGCATGTTCGTCGTGGACATGCTCATCGTCGCGCCGCCGCCAACGAGCACGAGCAGGCCGAGCGAGAGCGGGAAGGACCGCGAGAGCGAGAAGGAAATGAGCGCTACCCCGAAGACGACGATGGAGCCCATCAGCAGCAAGCCGCGATACTTGAAATTGCTCAATGATGCGATGGCGAGCGCGCCGATCAGCGCGCCGATACTGGAAAAAGCCATCAGGATGCCGAGGCCCGTCGCCCCGACATGGAGGACGTCGCGCTGCACCGCAGGCATCAGTTGTGTATACGGGCGTCCGAGCAGTCCGACGAGCGCGATCAGGAGCAGCAGGGCGGCGACGGTGCGATTGCTTCGCACATAGCCGAACCCTTCGCGCAGATTCTGGAACATTGTCTGCTTGCGCAGCACGCGATTCGGGACGGACGACATCAGGAAGAGGGCGATGATGACAGCGAGGAAGGAGATTGCGTTGATGAAAAAGCAGGCGGCGATACCGATGAAGCCGAGCGCCAGGCCCGCCAGCGACGGGCCGAGGATGCCCGTCCCGTTGAAGGCCGCCGACTGAAGGGCGACCGCATTGGCGATGTATTCCTTGCCGACGATGTCCGGCACGAGCGCCTGCCGCGTCGGGTTATCGAAGGCGGCGACCGCCGCCGAACAGAACGCCAGGACCATAATCATCCAGACGGTAATGATGCCCATCGAGGTCAGGATGCCGAGGACGAGGGCGAAAACGCCCGCCAGCGTCTGCGTGACGATCAGTAGTTTGCGGCGATCGACGCGGTCCGCGACGACGCCGGCGAAGAGCGAGAAGGTGAAGACCGGCACGGCGCGCACGAACCCGACCAGTCCGAGCATCAAGGGAGAATCGGTCAGTTGGTAGACGAGGTAGCCTTGCGCGACCATCTGCATCCATGTGCCGATGTTGGAGACGATCATCCCCCACCAGAGCAGGCGGTAGTCGCGGATTTGCAGCGACGCGAACGTGCCCATGCGCG
>JBPCMC010000428.1:0-23189 GCA_051002645.1 Thermomicrobiales bacterium | reverse complement strand
TCTATGCGACCGAGGCGGCGAACGCGGCCCCGCTCTCCCCGGCCTTCGGCGCGGGCAAGCCGGTGGAGATCGCCTACACCCCGTCGTTCGCGGACGGTATCGCGGGCAAAGTCGTCTTCCCGGAGATGTGGACGCGCGCCTCCGCGTTGCTGGACGGCGCGTTCACCGCCACAGAGGACGAGATGAGGGGAGCAGTACGCCTGCTCGCCGAGCGCAACCGCGTGATCGCCGAGGGTGCGGGCGCCTGCCCGGTCGCCGTCGCCCTCTCCGGCAAAGCGGGCGGCGGTAAGATCGTCTGCGTCGTCTCCGGCGGCAACATCGACTTCCGCTTGCTGGCCGAAATCCTGACCGGTGTCGCGTGATACAATCGAGTACGCAGGTATGAAAGTCCGCGAGTTGATCAAACTCCTTGAATCTGATGGTTGGAGACTTGATCGCTGGCATGGCGGCAGCCACCGCCAATACAAGCATCCGACCAAGTCGAACGTGGTGACGGTGAGCGGCAAGGAATCTGCGGATATCAAACCCGGCACGCTGAGCGACATTCTCCGTACGGCAGGATTGAAAAAATGACCGAAGAAACTGTGCGGTATGTGGTGATCTTTGAGACGGACGGGGATGGATTTAGCGCATATGTCCCCGATCTTCCTGGCTGCATCGCGGCGGGGGAGACCCGCGAGGAGGTCGAGGAATTAATCCGCGAGGGCATCGTCTTCCATATCGCGGGTCTCAAGCGTGCCGGTTTGACGGTCCCGCCACCGACAAGCGTTGCCGAAAGCATCCAAATTCCCGCCGTCATTGCCGCCGATTGACAGTGCGCGAAGTCAGCGGTAGACGCCGTTGTGGCCGATGCTGATGACGCCGGGCTGCGGGAAGTAGGTGAGGCCGTGGGGGGCGATGCCGGTGTGGATGCGCTGCATCAGCGTGCCGTTGTGGGTGTCTACAACGTACACATCGCCATTGAAGCGGCCCGAGGCCCAGAGTTGCGAGCCGTCCGGTGAGACTTGCAGCATGTCTGGGCTACCGCCGATATTCCAGGTGTTGACGATGTTCTGCGTCGCGAAGTCGATCACTGAGATCGTCCCGGCGACGCGGTTGGAGACGTAGAGGTAATTGGTGTCCCGGCTGACGACCATGCCGTGCGCGCCCGCAGCGGTCGGGATGAAGGCGAGTTCGCGCATCGAAATCGGATCGATCACCGAGACGCCGTTGCGGGACTGGTTCGCCACGTAGAAGAGCGCACCGTCCGGCGACACCTTGACGTCAATTGGCTGCCCACCGACGCGGACCGAGCCGATGATGCGCATCCCGACCGTGTCCACTTTGAAAACCTGCCCGTCGAACTCGCAGCCAACGAGCAGATAGCGGCCATCGGCGGACATATCCATATGGTCTACGCCGGAACAAGGGAGGCGCAGGCGCTGGATCAAGCCCCACGAATGCGGGTCGTAGAAATCGAGCGAGTTGTTCGGCTCCGCCGCGACGACGCCCTTCGTGCCGTCCGTCGTGAAATAGAGGTTGTAAGGGACGGCCGCGCCGATGTTGCGGGTCAGTTTGCCCGTCTGCGTATCGATCTCCGAGAGGGTGCTGGAGCCCATGTTCTCGACGTAGAGGTGCGCGAAGTCCGGCGAGGGGCTGACGTGATGCGACGTCTTTCCCGATGGATACCGGTCGACAATCTGGAAGTTCGATGGGTCGATGACGGTGACCGTACCCGCCAGTTCATCCGGCACGTAGACGCGCGCCGCGAGGTTCGCCACCGGCGGCGGATAGGGCATGCCCGCCTTCGTGTTCGCCCAGAGGTTGATCGCGAAGCCGGTCGCGGCGAGCGGCTGGCCGTTCGGGTATTTCGCCGCGAACGCCTCGCTGCCGAGCAGCCCGAGCGTCACCTCGCCCTTCGTCCCGGCTGCCTCCGCGTGGTACTCGAATCGCGCCCGCTCGAAGTACTGGACGCGCACAGCCTGCGTGCCGCTCGTTTCATCGAACTCGTCCGAGATCGGGAAGCCGAACTGCGCCAGGCCGCCGTTCTGCTGCCAGTAATTCTTGAAGCCGCCGGTAATGCAGCGATTCGTCTCCGCGAAGCATTGGTCACCGCCGGGCGTGGCGGGGCGTCCGGTCGGGTAGCGAGCGACGAACTGCTCCTTGCCGATCAGCCCCGGCAGCACGACGGACGGCGTGTTAATGAGCTCCTGATGGTATTCCAGACGCCCGCGCTCGAAGTACTGGACGCGATGCGCCGTGCCGTCCGCATTCTGCTCGTCGAACTCGTCGGTGATCGGGTAGCCGTAGCGATCGACGCCGCCGTTCTCCAGCCAGTAGGCGAAGAGCAAGCCCTTGACGCACTTCTGCGTCTGCGTACTGCACGACGCGGGCGGATCGACCGCCGCGCTGGTGTCGCTCGAAGAAAAGAGAGCCGGGCCGAACGAGAGGAGCACTAACGGGAGCAGCAATAGCGTGCCAATGAATGTCCGAAGTCGCACCCTCATCCTCCCGGACTTGACGCTGTCGCGCGGCGATCCCGCACTTGCCAATGAGAACGTCCCGAACGACCGAAATGGTACGGGGACGCACGCGCAAAACCGCTCAATGACCCTGTATGGCGGTATCCTACTCGGAGAGACGGAAAGGGGCAAGCGGTCGAAGGGGGTGCGCGTGGACGAGCAAGGGGCGGGCAAACTAGCGGGTCGCGTCGCGTTGGTGACGGGCGCGGGGCGCGGGATCGGGCGGGCCATCGCCGTCGCCTTCGCGCGGGAGAGCGCGGATGTCGCGGTCAATTACCGCACCTCGCGGCAGGGCGCGGAGCAGACCGCCACGGAGATTCGCGCCCTCGGCCGCCGCGCGGAGACCATGCAAGCAGATATCAGCGTCGTCGCGGAGGGGCAACGGCTCGCTGCGGAGACCGTCGCGCGGTTCGGGCGGCTCGATATCCTCGTCAACAACGCGGGCACCTTCAACACGACCCCGCTCTTCCACGTCACCGAAGAAGCATTCGACGCGGTGCTGGCAACGGACTTCAAGGGGCCGTTCTTCCTCGCCCAGGCGGCGGCGCGGCAGATGGTCGCGCAAGGGAGGGGGACGATTATCAATCTCGCCTCCGGCGTGGCGAAGGACCCCGACCCCGGCTATTTCGTCGGCACGCCCTACGCGGGCGCGAAGGCGGCGCTCTGGCGCACCAGCCAGCGACTGGCGATGGAACTCGGGCCGTTCGGCGTCCGCGTCAATGTGATCGTCCCCGGCTTCGTCCACTCCAAGCGCGGCCCGCTGCCGGAATACGTCCGCGCCCGATTCGCCCCGCTCGCCGCCCTGCAGCGCACCGGCGTCGTGGACGACATCGCGCGCGTCGCCCTCTTCCTCGCCTCCGATGATTCCGCCTTCATCACCGGCCAAACCCTCGTCGTCGATGGCGGCATCCGCATGCATTGAGGAATGTTGAACTGCCAAGAAAGGGATTTACCGCAGAGGACACAGAGGACACAAAATGCACAGAGGGGGCCAAAAAAACTCTGTGTGCTTTGTGTCCTCTGTGGTAAATCTCTTGTCCCCATCAAAGAAGAGCGGAGGGGCCGAAACCCCTCCGCTCTCGAACAACGCAGGCTCGTTTAGACGTGGTGCGTTTCCTGGTTTTGATCGTGGTGTTCCTGCTGCTCGCCGCTCTGCGGCTCGGCATGGGGTTCACTCTCCTGCGGAGCGCCGGTGGCGGCGTTCATCTGCCGCTGCAACTCCTCGCGCAGGCGGCGGATCTCCGAGACGGTGTTATTGATGCGGTCGAACAATTCGGTGTTCGAGGCGACGCCTGCCTGCAAGAGCCAGGTCGCGCTCTCCGCGCGGGTGGCGAAGAGGCCCGCCTCAACGAGGCTGTCGATTGCGGCGAGCGTCCGGTCGTCCACCCGCAGGCTGAGGACATTGGAGCGACGGGCGTCGCCGCCACCGCCGTTCGGCCCCTCACCATCGAAGAACTGCTTGAAGAACCGCTTCCATTCGGGGTCGCCGGGGCGGAACCCCTCGCGGAATGCCTCCCGCATCCGTCGCTTCATCTCCGGCCACGGGATCTGCGGGCCGCCCTCGGCCCAGCGGGAGCCGAAATCGGGGCCGGGTCGGTCAGGTCGTGGACCGTATTCGTGATTCTGCATTGCCGTTACTCCTTCTTTGTGTCCCGCGCCGTCCATTGTAACTTGTAACTCATCGGCGCGTCATCATGTTACATCTCTCTCTACGTGTCGTCAAGCCTCTCGGTTGCGCGGACGGTGTTACGATTGCGGCATGATCGACTGTGCGCCGCTCCCTGACCTCCCCGGTTTGCCCGACATCCTCGCGCCGGGCCTCCGCCTGGTTATCTGCGGCTCGAACCCTAGCATCCGCGCGGCGCAGACGGGCCATTACTATGCGCATCCCGGCAACCGCTTCTATCCGCTCCTCTTCGCGTCCGGCCTAACGCCCCGGCGACTCACGCCGGAGGAGGACGGGCTGCTGCCCTCGTTCGGCATCGGCCTGACCGATCTGCACGCGCGCCCCTCCCGCCGCGCCGACGACGTGCCGGACGCGGTCTACCGTGCGGGCCGGGAGCAGATCGTCGAGAAGATGGCACACTATCGGCCTCGCTGGCTCTGCTGCAACGGGTCGCGCGTCTTCCAGAATCTGACGGGTACGCGCGGCCCTGTCCAATTCGGCCCGCAGGAGGGCACGATTGTCGGCTGCCGCCTCTTCGTTGTGCCGAGCACCTCCGGCCTCAACAGCGCGCTGACCGCCGTCCGCCGCAAAGCGTTCTTCGCCCTCGTGGAGGCGATGCGCTGCGCTACATAATGATTGAATGGTACACTGTATCCATCACATCGGCGGGGACAGCATGGAGGCGATACTGGAATGGTTACACATCCTAAAACCTTCACACGTATCGTGCGAAATCCCGAAATCCTTGATGGTGAGCCGACGGTGGCGGGCACGCGCGTCGCTGTTCGTGCGGTCGTGTTGATGCATCGGCTCTACAGGAATGTCGCCGGTGTCCAACGAGCGCTCCCGCATTTGAGTCGGGCAGATATCGAGGAATCTCTGCACTATTATGAGAGTCATCGTGCCGAAATGAACCGAGATATCTCACAGAACGATGTGGATGAAGAGCTGCTTTTTCGGGAGGACAGATCGCCATGGTAACGCATCCAAAGGTCTTCACACATATTGCGCGGCGGGCGGACATACTTGGTGGTGAACCAATCATCGCCGGGACGCGCATCCCGGTGCGGGTGATCGTGCAAACCGCGCAGTTCTCGTCCGACCTTGTTGAGGTGAACGAAGGCTATCCGATCCTGACCCGCGCGGATATCGAAGAGGCGCTCGCCTTCTACGAGGCGAACCGAGCGGAAATCGACCGCTACATTGCGGAAAACGAAGATGACGAAGACTGATGCCGCGCTCATCCGTCTATCTGGATGAATGCGTCAATAAACGACTCGTCATCCGACTGCGGTGGCGCGGATTTCAGGCGACCACCGCCGGAGAAGTCGGATTGCTTGAAGCGAGCGACGAGGTTCAACTCGCCTATGCGGCGCGGCATGGCTTATTGCTGATTACGCATAACAAACGTCATTTCGCTACCTTGCATGACCAATACATGCTCGCGGGGTGGCCACATCATGGCGTGCTCACCTTGCCGCTTACGCCGGTCCAACTCCTCGATCTCCGCATTGCACTATCTCTTGACTGGATCGCGGCGCTCCCTGATTACCGTTCGACCCTCTTTCGCTGGCATGAGATACAGCAGCGACTCATCCACGGCGAGCGGATTCCCGGCTATAGCGAAGACGAGGTGCGGCGGGCTCTCGGTCACTCGGCGTGATCGCCGGGTGCGTGCTATCCTTGCGCGGGATCATTCGACGGAAAGCGAGAGATGCAATGGATTTCCTCCAGGCTGGCACGGCGGTTCTCTTCGCCATCGTGATGTACGCGCTGTATTACGGCATCACCGGCGTGCAGGTCTACAAAGTCCTGGTCGCCGATGAGGAGCCGGTCACGCGCGCCTTCTGGTTCCTCGGCATCACCTTCGTCTCGATCATGGTCTGGGCGATTGTTGGCGGGGTCGTTTACTGGGGTATTCTCATCTGGTTCCGTATCTGGTTGCAGCAGCCGCACGCCTGGCAGCCGGCGATTCTCAGCGCGACGGGCTGGTTCCCGTTCGGGCTGATCCTCAAGCACGGGCCGTTCCCGGAAGGCGGCACCCGCGGCATCGTCATTATCGCCGGCTATCCGGTCGTCCTGCTCATCGCGGCGGGGGTGATGGGACTCTGCCTGCGCGCCCGCGCTGCATGGGAAGAGCGGGCAACGCCGCCCATCCGGCCCGGAGCGCCCGCGCGACCGTAAGGAGAGCATCTGATGAAACGCGCGCTAATGACCTGGGGCGGCTGGCCGGGGCACGAGCCCGAGCAGTGCGTCCGGTTGTTCGCCCCCTACCTGCGCGAACAGGGCTATGATGTGACGATCACCGACACGTTGGAGACCTACACCGATGCGTCGGTGATGCGCTCCCTCGATCTGATCGTGCCGGTTTGGACGCAGAGTGCGATCACGCGGGAGCAACTGACGGGACTGCTCGGCGCGGTGGAGAGCGGTGTCGGCATCGCCGGCTGGCATGGCGGGATGGCGGACTCTTTCCGTGACAGCATCGAGTATCAGTTCATGGTCGGCGGGCAGTGGGTGGCGCATCCGGGGAATATCATCGACTACACGGTACAGATCACGAACCACGCCGACCCGATCACGGCGGGTTTGGATGATTTCGCCATGCACTCCGAGCAATACTACCTGCACGTCGACCCCGCCAATGAGGTGCTTGCCACCACGATCTTCGGCGGCGACCTCCTGCCGTGGATCGCCGGGACGGTGATGCCGGTCGTCTGGAAGCGGCATTGGGGCGCGGGCCGCGTCTTCTACAGTTCATTGGGACATATCGCAAAAGATTTCGATGTCCCCGAGGCGCGCATCATCGTCGAACGTGGGATGCTGTGGGCGAGCAAGTAATCAGTAGCCAGTAGCCAGTAGTCAGTAGTCAGCGAACGCGATCCCATACTGGCTACTGGCTACTACAGGAGGCCGTGTGGCAGAGCCGGTGCGAGTGGGCGTGGTTGGGTGCGGGACGATCAGCGGCATCTATCTGAAGAACGCGCAATGGCTGAAGGCGTTCGATATTGTCGCGTGCGCGGACCTCTTCGTTGAGCGCGCGCACGCGCGGGCAGCGGAGTACGGCGTGCCGAAGGCGTGTACGGTGGCGGAACTGCTCGCGGACCCGGCAATCGAGGTCGTCCTCAACCTGACGATCCCGAATGCCCATGCGGAGATCGGGCTGGCCGCGCTGGAGGCGGGCAAATCGGTCTATAACGAGAAGCCGCTGGCGATCAGCCGCGCGGACGGCCAGCGGATGCTGGCGCTTGCTGAGGCGAAGGGGTTGCGCGTCGGCTGCGCGCCGGACACATTTCTCGGTGGCGGCATCCAGACCTGTCGCAAACTGATCGACGACGGGGCGATCGGCACGCCCGTCGCCGCCGTCGCCTTCATGATGAACCACGGGCCGGAAGGGTGGCACCCGGACCCCGATTTCTACTATCAGGTCGGCGCGGGGCCGATGTTCGACATGGGGCCGTATTACCTCACCGCGCTGATTAATCTCATCGGCCCGGTGCGCCGCGTGACGGGTTCCGCCCAGATCACGACGCCGCAGCGGACGATCACCAGCGAGCCGAAGCACGGCACGATTATTGAAGTCAACACGCCGACGCATGTCGCGGGCGTGATGGACTTCGCGAGCGGCGCGGTCGGCACGATCATCACCTCGTTCGATGTCTGGGGCAGCAACGTGCCGCGCATCGAAATCTACGGCACGCAGGGGACGCTCAGCGTGCCGGACCCGAACACCTTCGGTGGCCCGGTGCGTCTCAAGCGGGCAGGCGAGCGGGAATGGGAGGATGTGCTGCTGACGCACGGGCACTCGGAAAACAGTCGCGGTCTCGGCGTCGCCGATATGTCGGCTGCCATCCGTTCCGGCCGCCCGCATCGCGCCAGTGGCGCCCTGGCGTACCACGTCCTCGACCTCATGCACGCCTTCCACGATGCCTCGCGGGAAGGGAAGCACATCGACATCTTAAGCACCTGCGAGCGCCCCGCGCCATTGCCCGCCGACCTCGCGACGGGCGAGGTGGATGTCTGAGCGATGAGCATCGAAGAACTGCTGAAGCGCGATTCGCCCCTTCGTATTGTCCGCTTCCATCACGCGCAGGTCACCGCTCCTACTGGAGCGGAGGACGTAGCGCGCCGTTTCTATTGCGGCGTGCTCGGGATGGCGGAGATTGCCAAGCCCGAGGCGCTCGCCGGGCGTGGCGGCATTTGGCTACAGGTTGGAGAGATGCAGATCCACATCGGCACGGAGGACGGCGTGGATCCTCGGGCGACGAAGGCGCATCTCGCCTACGAAGTGACGGAATCTGCAGCGTGGCGTGATCGTGTTGCATCAGCCGGTTGCACGATCCTCGAAAGCGTCCCGATTCCTGGCTACGACCGCTTCGAGACGCGCGATCCCTTCGGCAACCGCATAGAGTTCATCAGCCGCGCTGGATAGTGGTGGGCAGGTTTGCCTGTCATGTGAGGACGTGTGGTTCGTGCCTATCTCTAAAGCTTACGCTCTCAGGCTATCCTGAAGAAACATGAGCACTTGCGGCCAAGAGTCGGCGGCCGCAACTGCATATCCCTTCGCGCTGCCGCCAACGTCGAGCGTCGCTTTCACCGCCGGGTTGTAGTACGACGTCGAGGCAGTCGTCGGCAAGTATGGCTCGCTGATCAGATGCCCGGCCCCCGCATATTGCAGGTGCCGGTCGGGATACGCATGCTGATATTGGCCGAGGCGATCCATCGCGATCTGCGCCAGTTTCGTCGACGGCCAAAGCGCGTCATCTTCACCGGAGATGAGCAGCACTGGCCCGGTGATCCGCTCCACGGGAATCGTCGCGCGCTCTCGCTCGGCTGGGTCGGCGAGCTCGGGATGAAAAAAGGAGGTCGTGAGATAGGGCAGCGAAGCGCCGCGATACGTCCACGCGGGCCGCGCCCTCGCCACGCCGGTATTGTCCTCTCCGGGCCACAGGAGACCGCTCGGCACATAGCCGACGACCGCCTTGATCTGTGGGAAGGTTGCCCCAACAAGCAAGGCCAATTCACCGCCGCGCGAGGTCCCGACCACAGCGAGTCGGTCGCCGTTCACCCCCTCTTGGGCCTGTAGCCAGCCGATTGCCGTCTCGAAGTATTCGAGGGGGATATTGACTAGATTCTCCGGCAAAGGCGGGACGCCGAAATAGGCCAGCGCGAGGGCAGCGTAGCCATGGGAGGCGAGGAGCGCCGCTTGGGCCTCGGAGTAACCGCCCGAGGATCCTCCCCAACTGAGGAGGCCGGGATGCGGGCCGGGACCGGTGGGGAGGAACAGCGTCCCGATAAGACCATGATCCCGGACAGGGATACGCATGACCGCAGGATCAACAAAGCGCCGCTCGATCGCTGTGGAGGCGATTGTCGTGCCAGCAACGGTCGCGGTGAACGTCATAACCAATGGCGGGGAGACTTCGAACACGCGGGAGGATGAGGATGAGGAAGACGTCGTACTCGGTGTCAATGCCATCGACCAGAACAGCCCCATGGCGCTCGGATCGCTGTAGGTGCCGGAGAGCGGCGCTTGTGTTGCCACGTTCACCACACCCTGCGCATCGGACGGGAACACTGCAGAGGAGCGATAGGTGCCCCCCGTAAATGATGCTGCCGCCGTCAGCAGAACTTCCTGACTTGGCGGGAGCCCAGCAATCTGGAGGGTGACCGGGGCATCGACCAATGCGGATCTTGGCGCAATATCGATACGGGGTTGCCGGCTCACGGTCGGCAAAACCGGCGCCGTCGTTGGGAGTTGAACCGTCGATGAAGCAGAAGGAGATGGCGCTAACGTCGACGAGACGACGACTGTCGGTTGGCGTATGGAACAGGCAGCGAGGAGCGCGGAGAGCGCGAGCGAAGCCGACCCCCCGAGCAGTTGCCGACGGGTCGGACATGAACCGGAGTGACCGGGCTCCATACAGCGGTCTCCACTGGTAACTTGTAACTCCATGACACATTGTGAATCTATCGTCGACGCCGACGATTGTCAAATCAGGTGTTGTCTTGGAGTGGGGGGAACATCGGTCATGTGATAAGGGTGAGACGACGCTACCCTCTAGAGCCACCCCCATTCAGACAGTCGATTTATGAGGGTTCAGAGGCCCGCCGTTTCCGGGTCGTCCGCATTCGGGTCGTAGGGGCGTTCGCCGGTCATCATGCCGACGGCGCGCTCTCTGAGGACGGTCGTGATCTCTTTCACCTGCTCGCGGGTCTCCTCGCCCGTTTTGGGCACGAGGAGGAGGGTGGCGAGCACGCCGACGAGCAGGCCGAGCACGAAGCCAAGCCGGAAGCGGCTGCGCGGCTCATCCTCATTGGGGATGAATGTGCTGTGACCGAGTGAGAGTGGCACGCCGCCGGGCTGATCGCTGGTTCCCATGGTCGCTGCCTCCCGGAACTACGGGGCCGATCCATTCTCGCTGTCGCGGCCGGTCGCGGCCTTCGCCATCGCCCGCATCCGCGCGAGGTTCTTGGCGAACCCGATGATCGGCGTGGCGACCTGCTCGGAGACGAACTCGGTGGTCCCCTTGACGCGCTGCGCCGTTTGCGTCAGTTCGCCCGCCGTCCGGTTCAGTTCTTCGAGCACGGGGATCAGTTTTTCTTTCATCAGAAGCGTGAGGAAGAGGAAGATGCCGACCATCGCCGCCAGCAGGAGCACGGTGACGACGAAGAGCGCGGCGAGGAAGATGACGGCGAGATCGCGCAGTTGCTGGAGGCCGTCCCAGTGGTAAAGGAACACTCCACCGATGATGAGGATGACGAGCAACCCGCCCGCGAGCAAAAATGGCAAGGCTTTCTTCATCGACCGCTCCTTAATGTGTGCCCGCACCCAGTCGCGAGCGATTGCCGCCTCGTTCGTCCCCGTCGTCGCGCGTCATAGCGCGGAAGGTAATCAGCCAGGCGAGGATGATCCCGCCCAGTCCGCCGATCACGGCGGAGCCGACCGGGAGGTTCCCGTAGCGGAGCCAGCCGCCGCCGGTCAGCGCCGCGATCACTTCCCCGCCGAAGACGCCGATCATCGCCGCGATCAGATAGACCGGCAACTGCCAGAGGTAGCGACCGACCACCGCGTGCGCGAGCAAGCCGAAAATCCCGGCGATCAGCACGCTCAGCAGTACCGACGGGGACATGCGCCCTCCTCGATCTCACTCACCGATGACCGCGAGGTCGCGCATCGCGATGATGGCGATCGGTGACGCAGGTTGCGTGCCAGTCACTCTCTCGCGCTCCATTGGCGTGCCATCGCCCCGCTCGACGCGCTGGATCGTCCCACCACCGAGCACTTCATCGCCCCGGTAGAAGACGACCGCCTGCCCCGGCGACGCGGCGGGCTGGCTGAGGCCGCCGAGGAAGACGAGCCGTGCCGTCCGCTCCGGTAGCGGCGTCAGGATGGCGAGGGCGGGGGTGCTGCGGTAGCGGACCATCGCCTCCACCGTCACCGGCTCGACGGGCGCCGCGCCGACGAAGAGGACATCGTCCGCGACGAGCGCGTGCGCCGTCAGGTCCGCAGCGTCGCCGATGATGACCTGCTTCGCCTCCGCTTTGAGTCCGATGACGTACCGCCGCGCGCCCTGCGCGATATGCAGACCGCGCCGCTGCCCGACGGTGTAATGCCCGATGCCCGCGTGCCGCCCGACGACCGCGCCGCGCGTATCGACGATCTCGCCGGGCGTGAAGGCGTCCGGCTGCCGCTCCGCGACGATGCGGGCGTAGTCGCCGTCCGGCACGAAGCAAATATCCTGGCTCTCCGGCTTCTCCGCGACGGGCAGGCCGTGCGCCCGCGCGAGCGCCCGCACCTCCCGCTTCGTCAGCGTGCCGAGCGGCAGGAGGGTGCGCGCTAGTTGCTGCTGCGTGCAGGTGTAGAGGACGCTCGACTGGTCCTTCGTCTCGTCTACGGCGCGGTGGAGGTGGGCGGCGCCGTCTGCATCGCGCCGGATGATCGCGTAATGGCCGGTGGCGAGGTAGTCCGCGCCCATCGCGATGGCGCGGCCCAACAGCGCGGCGAACTTCAGGTGCCGGTTGCAGTTCAGGCACGGTGTCGGCGTGCGCCCGGCGGCGTATTCGGCGGCGAAGGGGGCGATGACGTGCTGCTCGAACTGCCGCTCGAAATTGAGCGGGTAGAAGGGCACGCCGAGCGTCTGGCAGATGGCGCGGGCATCCTCGACGCCCTCTAACCCGCAGCAGGAGCCCGTCCCATGCGCGATTGCGCCCGTCTCGTCGCCGCTGTAGAGGCGCATCGTGATACCGACGACGTCATACCCCGCGTCCCGCATCAGCAGGGCGGTCACGGCACTGTCGACGCCGCCGCTCATCGCCACGACGACTTTTTTCTTCTCCCCCGGCACCAATGGCGGGATGACGGCACGGGCCGCGATGGCTGCAATGTCGTCGGTGGCTACAGTGTTCATGATTGCTCGGTGTCCCTCGGTCGCGTTCGCGAAGAATTCCTCATCGGTGTGCGAAGGCCGCTGGCAAAAGCTGCGTGGCTTCCCAATGCCCGCCATTGTACCATGCGCCAATCATGCGCCGATCAGTTCTGGGAGCGTTGTTGGTACCGCACTGCGATCATGCTACGATGCCTCGCATCGATGGGATCGTATCATCCGCGCGAGCCATACAGCGGCGCGAATGATGCAGGCGCACAGGGAGGTGGCTAGATGAGGCCGACGCGAGGCATGGTCGTGGCGCCACAGCCGTACGCGGTGGAAGAGGGCGCCAAGGTTCTCCACATGGGCGGCAACGCTTTTGATGCGGCAATTGCGACGGCGTTCGTGCAGATGGTCGTCGATCCGCAGATGTGCGGTGTGGCGGGTTTTGGCTGCATGACCCTCTACGATGCCGGGCGCGACGAAGCGCAGGTGATCGATTTCAACGCGACCGCCGGGGCGCGGGCGACACCGGAGATGTGGGCGGACCGGATCGTCGACGAGGCGTGGAGCGGCTACGGCTGGATACTCAAGGATCATGTGAACGATATCGGTTATGGCGCGATTGCCACGCCCGGTACCGTGGCGGGGCTCGCCGAACTCCATCGCCGCCACGCGACGCTGCCGTGGGCGGACCTCCTCCAGCCCGCCATTCGCTACGCGCGCGACGGCTATCTGATCGGCCCCGAACTGCTGCGCGGCTGGCTCCAGCAGGTCCATCACGCCGTGTCCGGCCAGCAGGATCGCATCGGCTACAGCGCCGAGGGACGGCGGATCTACCTGACTGCGGACGGTTCCGTCCCGCAACTTGGCGCGCGCATCCGTAACCCGGAGTACGCCGCGACGTTGGAGCGAATCGCCGCCGGTGGCCCCGAGTCATTCTACACAGGCGAACTGGCGGAACGGATGGTTGCGGATATCGCCGTACACGGCGGCACCGTGACGCTGGAGGATTTGCGGGCGTATCAGCCGCGCGTCTCGACGCCGGTGCGCGGCAGTTATCTCGGTTATGACCTCGCGACGAACCCCGCGCCGGGCGGCGGCCCGACGGTGATCGGCATCCTCAACATCCTCGAAGGCTACGACCTCTGCGCGATGGGCTTTGGCAGCGTGGATCATGTCTACACCGTCGCGCGGGCGCAAGCGGCGGCGATGGCCGATCGGCAGGCGCTCGTCGGCGATCCCGCCTTCGTGGACGTGCCGACCGAGCGGCTGATCGCCAAGGAGCGCGCGGCGGAGTGGCGGGGTCGGCTCGACGTGGGCGAGCGTGTGACCGTCCCGCGCTATCACCCCGACAGCCCGACGACGACGAACGTGAGCGTCTGCGATCGGGACGGGAACTGCATCGCACTCACCCACACGCTCGGCTCGTCGAACGGCACGATCACGCCGGGGCTCGGTTTCATGTACAACAATGCGATGAACTGCTTTGATCCGCGCCCCGGACGGGTGAATAGCATCGCGCCCGGCAAGGGGCGCATCACCGGCATCTGCCCGACCATCGCCTTCAAGAACGACGCGCCTGCCCTCGTCCTCGGCGCGCCCGGCGGCACGCGGATCATGACGGGCGTGCAGCAGGTAATCGTCAACGTGCTCGCCTATCGGATGAGCGCGGTGGAGGCGGTCTCCGCGCCCCGCGTGGATTGCCAGAGCGACATCCTCGACGGCGAGGCGCGCATCCCCTCGTTTATCCGTCGGGCCGCCGCCGAGCGCGCGGGCCTCACGTACGTACCGAATCCCGCACCGTATGGGAACTTCGCCCTCGTCCAGGCGATCACGATCGATGCCGAGACTGGCGCGGTGGCCGGTGGCGCTGACCCACGTTCCGGCGGCGCGGCGATGGGCGATGACTTCGGTAGCATCCTCCCCGGTGATACTGCATCCGACGGGGCAAAGGCCGCTCCCTTCCAATCGCCATTCTAGGGGATGCGACCTGTCTGCTCTCTGCGCTATCAACGATGCTGATGGAAAGGAGCGCGCGGTGCCTGAATTGCCCCGAACGATTGTCGAGGCCGGAGCGTGGCTGCGGAGCGGGAAGATCACCGCGACGGCGTTGACGGAGGCGATGCTCGCCCGCTGCCACGCGGCGCAGGAGCGGCTCGGCGCATTCAATGTCATCACCGACGACACGGCGATGGCGGCGGCGCGGGCGGCGGACGTGGATTTCGCTCGTGGTGTTGACCGTGGTCCGTTGCAGGGTATCCCGCTGGCGATCAAGGACCTGATCGCCACGAGCGACGCGCCGACGACCGCCAATAGCCGCGTGCTCGACCCCGCGTGGGGGCAGCGGGCCGATGCGACGGTCGTGCGGAAGTTGCGGACGGCGGGCGCGGTCCTGCTCGGTAAGACGGTGCTCCATGAGTTCGCCATCGGCTGGCCGGACCCGGCGACGGGCTTCCCGATCGCGCGGAACCCATGGGACCCCGGGCGCACGCCGGGCGGGTCGAGCTCCGGCACCGGCACGGCGGTCTGCGCCGGGCTGGCGCTCGGCGGGATCGGCTCGGATACCGGCGGCTCCATCCGTGGGCCGGCGTCATACTGCGGCATCAGCGGCATCAAGCCGACCTTCGGGCGGGTGAGCAAGGAGGGGTGCGTCCCGCTCGGCTACAGCCTCGACAACCTCGGCCCGCTCACCCGCACTGTGCGGGACTGCGCGATCATGCTCGAAGCAATCGCCGGATTTGACCCCGCCGACCCCTGCACCGTCAATCTCCCGGTGCCGTCGATGACGGCGGGGCTGGACGGCACGCTCGCCGGGGTGCGGATCGGTATCCCGCGCGACTATTTCTTCACCGCGCCGGACCTGGACGCCGAAGTGCAGGCGACCGTGCGCGCGGCAATCGACGCGATGCGCGACGCCGGGGCGACGGTGGTGGATGTGGACCTCCCCTACACCGAGAGCGCGGCTGCGGCGTATCGCGTGACGATCAGCGCGGAGGCGTACGCATACCACGAACAGGATTTGCGGGAGCGGCCGGAGTTGTACGGCACGCACACGCGGCTGCGGCTGATGCACGGGATGCTCTACACCGCAGCGGACTTCGTGCAGGCGCAACGTGTCCGCTCGGTGGTGCGCGCTGCGTGGGCGGCGGCGATACGCGATGTGGACGTGCTGATTACGCCGACCTCCGTCGCGGTCGCCCCGACCTTCGCGGGGTATGACGGCACGAAGGTGGACACCTCACCTGCGTTCACCGGCGTCTGGAATCTCGTCGGCTTCCCCGCGCTCAGCGTCGGGTGCGGCTTTTCGAAAGAGGGGTTGCCGATTGGTATGCAGATCGTCGGCGCGCCCTTCACGGAACCGACGGTCTTCCGGGTCGGCGACGCCTATCAGCGGATCACCGACTGGCACACGCGCGCCCCGGCGATCGATCGAGCAGTGGAGGTAACGGCATGACGACAGCTGACGAGAACGCGATTGCGAGGGCGGTAGACGAATTATTGGCGGTCGCGGGCCTGACGGTCAACGAGACGGAGCGCGACTACTTCGTCCGCGCCTACCCGGTCCTGCGGGAGTCGCTCCGACACCTGCGCATCCCGGAGGCGCGCGACGCCGAGCCGGCCTTGATCTACTCCGCAGACGACCGGCGGTGATTGCCAAAATCTCGCCGGATGCGTGAGTCGGTATCATGGACGTGGCGCCGTGGCACCCACGCCTCGTTTTATGGAGACCTTCACTCATCCGGCCACGTCTGCCGCGCCGCTCTTACGGCCAACCGGCGCCCGGTGCGGGCGCCTCAATAGTCTGCACCTGGCCCGTTCGCGATCCGTCAGCCGCGCTCTCAAAGCCACGCCACTCCCTCACCACCAGGAACAGCGTTCTCCCATCGACGCCCCCAAGCATGCACGCGAAGCAACCGCGATCGAGCGCGACCGTTTGCAGCACCTCGCCACCTTCGCGCACGCGCACGCACCGCTTGTTCGGGACGTCCGCGTACCAGGCAGCGCCCTCCGCGTCGAGGCAAATGCCGTCGGGTACACCGTCACCGAGATCGGCCCACACCCGCCGGTTCGACAGGCTGCCGTCAGCCGCAATGTCGAAGGCGGTGAGCTTGCTGGCGTAGGACTCGGCCACGATCAGGGTTGCATTATCCGGCGTCACCGCCATGCCGTTAGGGAAGGCGATGCCATCGGCCACCTGTCGGGCCGAGCCGTCCGGGGTGACCAGAGCGACGATGCCGGGGGTGGGCTCGCCAGTGGCAAAGTCGAAGCCGCCGCCGTTGACGTAGGCGTTGCCGCGACCGTCTACGACGATCTCGTTCCACGTCGAACCAGCGAGGCCGCTCAGATCGGCATAGGTAACAAGCGACCCGTCGGGCTCCCGGCGAAAGAGCAGCCCTTCGTCGGCCGAAACCATGAGCAGACGCCCATCGCGCAGAAAGTCGATACAACAGGGAAATGAGGGCGCGCGGGCGATGACTTCGTGCGCGCCCTCGCAATCGACAGCAATGATTTCTCGGGCACCCCAGTCCGAGACCCACAGACGGTCATCGTGCCAACGCGGCGACTCGCCAAACATGAGATCAGTCAATAGGATTTGCGGTTTAGGCATGGAAGGGCTCCTTACGCGACGATCGTGCGCATCAGCATCTCCGCGCTGCGGCGCAAGCGGGGACGTGGCGATGGATGGCATAAGCGGCATCCTCCCTCGATTGACGCAAGGGTCCATCGCAGCGTACATCAGGTAGTCGTTCGGCGGAGACCAAAATCGACACTACGGGATGCGTCACAAAGTCGGTCGGTTGACGCGAGAGATCGATGCCGATAGCACCGGCCAAAGTCTGCGTCCCGCTCGCAGGCTTTGGCCTGCCCAAAGGACACCCGCTTACCACCCAAACGATACCCCGTCTTTGCGGGAAGCCCGTGTATGCCTCGATATCTGCATATACAGCGCGGCGTCCGGGCTGCCTGGGCTTTTCCCTCTCGTCAGGCAACCTCTGGGCGCGCGTACTCCGAGCGGGCGGCGTCGGAGAGGATGAGGCCGTGGCCGGGGCGGTCGGGTGCGATGGCGTCGCCGCCTTCGAACTGGATCGGCTGCGCGACGATCTGGTTGTAATCCTGGAACGAATACTCAATCCACCGTGCCTCCGGCAGCGCGGCGGCGAGATGGACACCGAGTTCGAGCGGGGTGTTGCCGAGCGAGATCGGGATGCCGTACTCGTTCGCCAGCCACGCGGCGTGCAGCGTCTGCGTGATGCTGCCATGCACATTGAGGATGTCCACGGCGCGATGTTCCATCAGCAGTCGCTTGCCGCGCGTGTCGAGATACTCGCCGCTGTTGATGTGCGCGAACGGCACTTCCTGGCAGACCTGCGCCAGCCCGGCGAAGTCGTCCCGCAGGCAGGGGTCCTCGATCCAAAAGATGTTGAAGCCTGCGTCCCGATAGGCATGGGCGCGGCGGATCGCCTCCTTCGGGGACCATGCCTCGTTCGCGTCCACCATCAGCGTGGCATCCGGCCCAACCGCTGCAGAGATTGCCGTGAGGCGCGCGAGGTCCCAGGCGAGATCGGGGTTGCCGACCTTGATCTTGAAGGCGGTGAATCCCTGCCGCGCCGCCGCCGCGAAGAATGCGGCGGCATCCTCGGTGGAGAGATGATAATCGAGGCCGCTCGCGTAGGCGCGGACGCGATTGCTCGTGCCGCCGAGGAGACGGTAGAGCGGCAGGTCGAGTTCTTTCGCCGCCAGATCCCAGATTGCCTGATCGACGGGCTGCCCGAAGAGCGGCGAACCCTTGCCAATGTTGCCACCGCGCGGGCGGGCCATCCGATGCGTCAGCGCGTGGACATTCTGCCCGACGAGCGCGGGCCAGACTTCGGTGCGGAAGACGCGCTCCAACTCCACCAGCGGCGGCAGGGGATGGAAGAGCGCGCCGAAGAAGCCGAGGCCGATCTGCCCACTGCTGCTCGTCAGTTCCAGCGTGCCAATGTGATGCCAGTCGCTGCGCACCTGCGAATCGCCAATCGGCCGCGAGCGTGGGAACTGATAACGGGTGATGCGGAACTCCTCAATCGTCGCGCTCATTGCCTATCTCCTTCAGCGTTCGCAGGCTTTCTGCCTGCGCTACCCTTCTTGCATCGGCTTCAGAAAGTTGGGGTTAGCCCAGGCGGGGTTCGGGTAGGTGTAGAAGCCCCGGCCGGTTTTCATGCCGAGGTCGCCACGGGCGACGCGGTCGGTAAGGATGTTCGGCGGCCGGTCGGCAGGGTCGTTGCTCTCGGAGGCGTAGTGTTCCTCGATATCCTTGACGACATCGAGGCCGATCTCGTCCATCTTACCGAACGGCCCCATCTCGGTGTGATACATCGTCATCCAGGCGCGATCGACATCCTCGAAGGAGGCGACACCGCTCTCGACGACCTTCAGCGTCTCCTTCTTGATCGCCCGCCAGACGCGATTGAAGATGAAGCCGGTACTCTCCTTCTGGACGTGCAACGGCAGCAGATTGATACGCCGGGCGTACGCCGTCAGCGCCTCGACCGTCGCGTCGTCGGTCTTCGTGCCCCGGCCGATCTCGACCATCGGTATCTCCCAGATCGGATTGTAGAAGTGCAGGTTGGCGACCTGTGCGGGGCGGGCGGTGGCGTCCTCCAGATAACTGACGCGGATGGACGAGCTGTTCGTCGCGATGATCGCCGTTTCCTGGCAGAGTTCGTCGAGGTGGCCGAAGAGGGCGCGTTTGAGGTCCACCCGCTCGGGGATCGCCTCGATGACCAAATCCGCGTCGCGCACCGCGCCGGCAAGATCGCCGGCGTAGCGGAGGCGGGATTCGACATCCTCCATCTCGATGCGCGCCATCGACCCCTGCGCCAGCCAGCCGCTCATCAGGTCGTGGATTGCGGCGCGCGCCCGGTCGAGCGCCGCCGGGTCGTTGTCGTAGAGCGTGACGGAGATGCCGTGCTGCGCGGTCCGCAGCGCGATCAATCGCCCCATTGTCCCGGTGCCGATCATCGCGACGCGCTCGATTCGCGGAATGCTCTCTCCGTTAGCCATCTCACTTCCCCCCTCGACTATCGTCCGACACCGGGATTCTAACCGCCAAGCCGCCAAGGACGCCAAGAAGAATACCAAGAGAGGAAAGATTTTATTTTCCTCCCCGCATCTCTTGGCGTCCTTGGCGGCTTGGCGGTTCAGTCATCTTCCGCATCATTCGATCCAGCGGTGATAGGTGGAAGACGGGCGAGCAGTTCGTTGAGGGCGGCGTAGCGGCGGTCGCGTTCCAGCAGCATCTGGTCTCGCTCCTCGGGTGTGTACGTGAAGAAGCCCGCGCCGCTCTTGGTGCCGAGCCTGCCCTGGGCGACGAGGTCATGGAGAATCGGGGGCATCTTAAACCGCTCGCCATAGGCGCGCTCCATCGTCCCGGCGGAGTTCTCCCAGACATCGAGGCCCGCCATATCGGCGATCTGGAAGGGGCCGAAGAAGGGCATGCGGAAGCCGAAAGTGCTGCGGCAAATCTCGTCCACCTCGCGCGGGGAGGCGAGGCCATCCTCCACACAGGCGAGCGCCTCGCGGAAGAGGGCGCTCTGGATGCGGTTCGCGACGAAGCCGGGCGCGCTGCGGACGATGGCCGGGCGCTTGCCGATGGCGCGCAGGAAGTCCGCGACGCGCGTCACGGCGGCGGGATCGGTCGTCTCGTGCGGGATGACCTCGACGCCGGGAGTCCATTCGGGCGGGTTGAACCAGTGGAGGCCGAGGAAGCGTTCGGCGTTCGCGACGTGCTCCGCGAGGTCGTCGATCGGGAACGACGAGGTATTCGAGACAATCACCGCGTCCGGTCGCGCCGCTTGCGAAAGGCGGGCGAGGACGTCGTATTTCACCTCCTGCTGCTCGAAGACCGCCTCAAAGATGAAATCGACATCTGCCACCGTCGCGGCGAGATCGGGATTCGCCGTCACCGCCGCGCATCGTTCCACCGCCTCCGGCGGCACCAGCCCGGCCGCCGCGTGACCGCGCACGCGCTGCATCAAGCGGTCATATGCCTGCGCCGTCGCCTCCGGCGAGCGGTCGATGATCCGCACCGTCACGCCGGCCGCCGCGAACTGCTCCGCTACGCCGAGCCCCATCGTCCCCGCCCCGACCACCGCGACCGTGCGCGGCCATCTGACCATATCGCGTGCCTGCCCGGACACCATTTCCCCACTCCTTCGTCTGCCGGTCGCCCTCACCGCGCGTCCCCACAGCATAGCACCGCCCTTGTCGCTGCCGACAAGGGCGGTGCATATGTTGTCGTCTGGCACAAGTATGTCAGTGGCCGGCGAGTCGCTCGACGACCGGCGCGAGTGCCTCCATCAATTCGTCCGCAACCATGATATAGGAGATGCCCAGGGTCTCACGCCGTCGCTGGAGCGTGTCGCACATCTGGTCCGTGCTGCCGGTGAGGACGGGGATCGCACCGGAGCGGGCCAGTGCCGCCGCGTCACCGCCGAACTGCGCCGCAATCCAGCGGGGCATCTGCTCCCCGACCATCATCAGGTTGATGTTGATTTCAATCTGCCCGAACCGCTCTCCGGCTGCGTCGCGCATCCAGCCGATTTTCTCTGCTACCACCGCCTCCGTCTCGTTCGGTCCGATGCCGAGGGCGACGATATCCGCCTCGCGCGCGGCGAGCGCGAGCAGCCGCTTGCCGCTCCCGGCGACGAGGATTGGCAGTCGGGGCTGCTGGACGGGGAGCGGGGAGATTGCCGCGTCCGCTGCGGCATAGTGCGGCCCGCTCGCGCTCGCGTGCTGCCCTGCGAGGAGGGGTTTGATGATGGCGAGCGATTCGGCCAGCCGGGTGACGCGGACGCCGCCCGCCTCGAAGGGGATGCCGATCATGCGGCTTTCGTCGTCGGCGGTCGGGCGACCCGCGCCGATGCCCAGTTCGAAGCGTCCGCCGCTGAGCAGATCGAGGGTGGCGGCCTCCTTGGCGAGCATGACGGGGTTGCGGTAATCGTTGGCGAGGACGTAGGTGCCGACATGCAGCGTGCGAGTAGCGGTAGCGGCAACGGCGAGCGCCGGCAATGGCGCGAGCGTGTACTGGAGATTATCGGGGATGACGAGGGTCGCGTAGCCGAGCGCCTCGACGCGCCGGGCCCTCTCGGTCCACTCCTCCCCCGAGCGCGCCTGCGCGGACACGACGCCGAACCGGAACGGATGCTGTCCCATCATCCTCTCCCTTCTCCCGCGATGGGGCTCAGTTGGAGGGCAGCCAACAGCCAGCGCCCACCCTGCCGCACGAAGACCTGTGTGACGCGAAACTGGCCCGCGATGTCATGCCCCTGGAAGGTGCCCTGCTGCGTTTGGCGGCCCGTCGCGACCGCTGCGTCGCCGTACATGCGCACCGCCACCTCGTCCCAGGTGAACGCGTGTTGCCGCAGGTCGCCGGATTGATACCGCGCCAGCCATTGCTCCTTCGTCAGCATGAAGCCGCGCGGCCCGATGCCGACAAAGTCGTCCGCCAGCATGTGATCGAGGGTGGCGGTGTCGCCGCGCAGTTCGGCGCCAGCCCACTCCTGCCCGAGTTCCTTCAAGTGATCGTCCATGCGATTGCCCTCCTGATTCATGTTCATCCTGCCTTTCATAGACTGCGGGCTTCGGGCTGCCAGCGGTCGGATACTCAACCCTCGCCCCCGTTCGTTGCGACCGGGTACTGAATCTCGGTGATGTCGTCCGCGCTCTCTGGGCCGACGAAGCGGAGGGCGAGCGTGCGGGTCGGCCCCGCGAGGCGATAGTGGTTCGTCTCGATCCAGCGGAGTAGCGCCAGGTGCGCCTCACCGACCGTCGTCATCGGGCCGTGATGCTGGACGGACGCCATCGTCTCGACGGCGGCCAAGGTGCGCCCCTGGATGCGCGCGTGCGGCGGCAGCGGGTCGGCGGTGGTGAAGGTCGCTTCGGCATGGATATCAGACTCGCAGTAGCCAACGTCGAGCCAGAGGGCCGTCCATGCGGTCGCCTGCAAGCCATGTCGGTGCTGATAGGCGTGCAGTTCGCCGAAAAGCGCGCCGACGGCGGGATAGGCGGGCAGTACGGCGCGGAGCGACGCCACACGCTGCGCCGTGACCCGCTTCAGCGTCACATCGTACCGCGCGCCCGGCGGCTCCCGCTCGATCAGCCGCAGATGCGCCTCGATCTGCTCCAGCCGCATCTGCTCCGCCGCGATCTGGCCGTGGACTTCCTGCTGCTTGAGGAGCAACATGCCGCGCAACTGCGCAGGCGACAGATCGGCGTCGAGCAGTTGGCCGATCTGCTCCAATGAGAAGCCGAGGTCCTTCAGCACGAGGATGCGATTGAGCCGGGGGACCTGGGCGCTGGTATAGTAGCGGTAGCCGCTCGCGGGGTCGGTATGATCGGGCGCGAGCAGGCCGAGCCGGTCATAGTGGCGGAGTGCCTTGACAGTCACCTGTGTCAGCCGGGAGAAGTCGCCAATCTTGAACATATCCATCCTCTTGCTCGCCCGTGTGCCGCGCACATAACTCCTTCGAAGGTACGGTAAACCCTTCCCATAGAGGAGAGTCAAGGGGGTGAGATTGGCATCTGTGCGTACCTGTGCAAAACAAGACGAGAAACAGGGTGGCGGCGGGCTTTAGCCTGCCGCAGCAATGTCGTTCGGCAGGCTAAAGC